>CAYOMI010000024.1:0-14945 GCA_964405005.1 uncultured Planctomycetales bacterium
CTTTTAATATGGTTCTTAAATTTTCATCATCGCCGCAACAAAAAACGCAACCCTCAGGTGATGTTCTATCTAAAAATTCCCTGAACGTCTTAATCTCGCTATCAAAATCTTTATAGTAGTCCAAGTGCTCCCTATCAATATTGGTAACTATGGAATATTTGGGCTGATAATATAGAAATGTCCCGTCTGATTCATCCGCCTCAGCGACGAAAAATCTACCTTCTCCTAGACAGGCATTATTATCTATGTTTCTTAATATCCCTCCGATTGCTACGGTCGGACAAAGACCAGCCTGCATTAAAAGGTAAGATACCAAAGAAGCAGTAGTGGTTTTGCCATGACTTCCTGTAATAGCAATGACTGTTTCGTTTTTCATCAAATCTGCTAAGGCCTGAGCACGCCTGATTAAAGTTATCCCCCTTCTTTTTGCTTCCTGAATTTCAGGATTGTCTTCTTTAATAGCGGAAGAGTAAATAACTATCTCGGCTCCCTGAATATTACTGGGATGATGACCAATAAAAATCCGGCCTCCCAAATTTTTTAATTCTTTTATGATATCGCTCTCCTTTAAATCCGAACCACTTACCTTTTCTCCTCGTCTTAGAAGCAACTGGGCTATTCCGCTCATCCCAATACCGCCGATACCGATCAGGTGGTAGTGTTTGCTCATTTTACTAACTTTCTCTGCCACTGTTGGTTAAGTTCTTTGATATCGCTGAAAGGATAATTTGCTGCCAATGCCCTATTTAAATCTCTTCTATCCCTTAGGCTCTGGCAGAATGATACAAAGTCATCTCGGCCGAATTCTTTTATCAAATAATCTACAATGCCAAACGCCTCAAAATAAAAAATCTGCACTAATTCTTTGTTTGCCGCAAAATAAGGATTGAAATTTGACAGTTCCTCTAAAGACATAAAACTGCCATTTGCTATTGCCCTTTTTAAAAAAATCTCTGCCTGGGAATACTTAATTTTTTCCTGATAGGAGGCAACTCCTTCATCTAGCCATAGTGGTACAGCATTATTATCAAATCCTACAAATTCCCTAAAGATAATATGGCCCAACTCGTGGGGAAGTATGGTATCAAAGAACCCTCCTGCATAAGGAAATGTATACATTATTTTATCTTTAATCTTAGCGCATCCTGAGGACCAGCTCGGTTGACCAGTAATAGCTTGATAGTCTTTGGCATTATCACATATATAGACCTTTGCCCGCTCATCCCAGAGCCAAAAATTATACCGCCTAAATCCCAAATCATCGGCAATGTCGTTATAATAGTTCTCAGATTTTTCAATAAGTTTATCCACGAAATCATCCTGTGCATTTTTATAATAAACTACGAAATGGGTGCTTTTGGCCTCTTTCCATTTTTGACCCTCTTGGGCAAACGCAACATTAAAAGATACCAGCACTGCTAAAAAAAGAATTATTTGCCTACGTATCAATATTAATTTAGGCAAAATTAGTCACCTTTTTTATTAATAAATCGGATGCATTTAACCTAGCTATTCTGTTGTAGTTAGAGCGCATTTTTTTAATTTCTTCGGCATTCTCCACAAAATTTTCTATAGTCTTTCTTAAAATATCGGTATGTAATTGTTCATCCTTAACAATTATTGCACATTGAGCTTTCTCTAAAACTCTGGCATTGCTTATCTGATGCTGATAGGCAAATGGATAAGGAATGACTATCGCTGGTAAGGAAAAATTTATTATTTCGGCAATAGTGGTTGCGCCTGCGCGGGATACCACTAAATCAGCAGCATTATAGGCATATTGCATATCTTTTAAAAACCCGAACAATCTGAAATTAATATCTAAACCTTCGTAGTTGTGCTTTAATAAATCGTAATCATTCTCTCCGGTTAAGTGAATAATCTGTATTTTAACTTTACTGGGAGATGCCGAGATTGCTTCTAGGAATCCCATATTAATACTGTGACTGCCAAGGCTCCCCCCCATAACAAGTATAGTAAATTTAGGGGTATTAAACCCGAAGAAATTCAAGGCCTCATTTTTGTCAATCTTTTTTAATTCACTGCGGATAGGATTTCCCGTAATTGCAATTTTAAAAGGGGAGATTTTAAAATAATTCTTAGTTTCTTCAAATGAGATAGCAACGATATCTGCAAATTTTGCCAAGAGCCTGTTGGCTCTACCTGGAATTACATTTTGTTCATGAATCAAGATCTTGATTCTAAATAACCATGACCACAAAATTAGAGGAACGCAAACTAAACCACCAAAACCTACCACGATATCTGGTCGAAATTCTAAGAGTAAAAACAAACTCTCTAAAGAACCCTTGAAGAATTGTGATATAGCGATAAAATTCTTGAAGTCGAACTTAAACTTAGGCGTAGAAATCGAAATATAACAGACCCTGTATCTGGAAGGAACTATTTGATTTCCTAAACTTTTCTTTGGAAGGACTAAAACTTCTTCTGTGTCTTTATATTCTTCTTTTAAAGTCCCTAAAAAACTTAAGGCGGGGAATATATGCCCACCACTTGCACCCGCAACAACTAAAATCCTCATGGATAATCACCTGTGCGTGCTATATTTATTAATATACCTACACTTATCATATCAAAAATAAAAGAAGAACCCCCATAACTTATAAAAGGCAAAGGCAAACCTTTGGTGGGTAGTAAACCGCAGGAAACCCCGATATTTATTATACACTTTAAAGAAATCATCAAAATTAACCCTAAAGATAAAAAATAACCAAATTTTTCAGGGGCATTTTTTACAACTTTTAGCCCCTGGTGTATAAAAAGTATAAAAAGTATTATTACGCCGACGGTACCCAAAAGACCTAATTCTTCTCCAATTATCGAAAAAATAAAATCGGTATGCGCGGCAGGTAAATAAAATAACTTCTGTTTAGAATGTCCCAGGCCTACACCAAATATGCCACCCGAGCCCAAGGCAATCTGTGATTGGATAATTTGAAAACCGCTACCTTTAGGATCTAGCCAAGGGTTTAAAAATGCAAGTATACGCATTTTTCTATAAGGAACACTGAATATCAATATATAAAGAAATGGTAGGCTTGCCAACATAATAGACAATAGATAGGTCAGTCTTACACCAGAAATAAAAAGCAAAGTAATTATTACAACCCCTAATGCAAGGCTAGTGCCTAAATCAGGCTGCAAAAGAATTAAAAACGAAACCAGTCCCAAGATAAGTATGGGCGGTAAAAATCCCTGCAAGAATGTCTTTATATTTTCGCCTTTACGGCTGATAAAATCTGCAACATAAATAATCATGGCTAAATTGGCTAATTCAGAAGGTTGAAAACTAAAGAATTTAAACCTGAACCAGCGTCGCGCTCCTGCCACTTCTCTTCCTATACCAGGTATTAAAACTAAAATTAACAAAAAAATCGTTATTGATAATAATGGCTTGGCAAAATTCCGTAATATTCTGTAATCAATACTCATTACCAAAAATGTAAGGATTACCCCAATAATTAAAAAAGTAAGATGCCTCTTTAAGAAATAGAATCCGTCGTTGTATCTTTCCCAGGCATATATACTGGAGGCACTGTAAATCATTACTATGCCGATACAAATCAGAATAACCGTTATCGTAAATAAATTTAGTCTAATATTACGAACCATGGAGTTATGAGTTGTGAGTTATGAGTTATGAGTTAAATTTTTTCAACTTATAACTTATCACTTCTAACTTCTAACTTCAATTTTAAATCATAAACTGTCTTTTTAAAAATCTTACCCCTTTCTTCATAATCGGAGAACATATCAAAACTCTTGCACATAGGAGAAAGCACAACATAATCACCCGGCTCTGCCCTTCTAAATGCCTTGCTAACCGCCTCTTCTAAAGTAGTGGCTTCATCAATAGGTAAAATTGTTTTTAAGGCATTTTTTATCTTATCTTTTGCCTCTCCAATCAAAACAGCCTCTTTGACCTTCTTGCCCGCCAGTTCCAAGATAGAACTATAGTCATTGCCTTTTTCTCTGCCACCTGCAATAAGGATGATAGGCGAAGGTAGGTTATTTAAGGCCCATACAGTTGCATCTACAGTGGTGGATTTAGAATCATTTATAAATTTAATTTTATTTATTTCCTTAACAAATTCCAGACGATGCTCCACTCCCCTAAACTCCCTGAATACCTTCATAGCCAATTCTTTTCCTATTCCTAATATTGAAGCAACCGTTAAAACAGCAGAATAATTAGGGTTTAAATCGGCCCTTTGAGAAAAATATAGGACTTTAGCCCTACTGGCTTTGGCTAAACCTCTCACTAAAGAATCATCTTCGTTTAAAATCAGATAATCCGAATCATCCTGATTCATAAAAATTCTCTTTTTGACCTCGATATATTCCTGCATATTGTTATATCTATCCAGGTGGTTGCGGCTGATATTTAGAATGAGCGCTATCTTAGGTTTAAATGTCTTAATTCTTTCTAATTGAAAAGAACTTATCTCTAATGAAACAAAATCATCGGCCCGCATTTTTTCTACTTCCTGGCAAAATGGATTGCCGATATTGCCGCAAACAAAAACTCTTTTTCCTTTTTCTTCTAATAGATTACCAATTAGAGTAGTCACTGTGGTCTTACCATTTGTACCCGTAATAGCAATAATGGTAGCAGGACAAAGAATACCTGCTGCCTCTACCTCGCTTATAAGAGGTATCTTATATTTTTCTGACCAAAGAATTGGCGCGGCATTAGCAGGCACCCCTGGAGAAACAACAATCAAATCTCTACCTTTTATAAAATCTTCGGAATGTTTTCCTATCTCAACTTTTATAGTGCGAGATTTCAATTTTGTTGCATTCAAACGTGTAAATTCGTTATCACTATTATCAGTTACACTTACGTCTGCTGCTAAATCATAAAGGAGATTAGCGCAGGCAAGGCCTGAACGCGCAAGGCCTACCACGGTTACCTTTTTATTCTTAAAAAATTCCTGATTTCTCATCGCTACCTTATCTTTAGGGTTATAAGCGTGAAGAGGGCAAGAAGGATAGCTACAATCCAAAATCTTACAATTACCTTACTTTCTGGCCAGCCCAAGAATTGAAAATGATGATGCAGGGGTGCTATCTTGAATATGCGCTTTTTAGTAAGACGAAAAGATAGAATCTGCAAGATTACTGACAATGCCTCTAAAACAAATATACCACCCACAAATATCAAGAGCAACTCTTTCTTTATCAATACTGCCACTGCGCCCAAAGCACCTCCCAGAGCCAAAGAGCCAACATCACCCATAAAAATAGAGGCAGGATAGCAATTGAACCAGAGAAAACCTAATCCCGCCCCAAATATGCTCGCACAGAAGACCGTTAATTCTCCGCTACCGCGAATATAGGGTATCAACAGATATTCGCTAAACTTTATATGCCCCGATACATAACTCAAGACGCTAAATGCCAAAGCTACCATTATCACAGTTCCTATGGCTAGACCATCCAGGCCGTCAGTAAGATTAACGGCGTTAGAGGAACCAGTTATTACCAGAGTTACAAATAAAATATAAAAAATACCTAAATCCAAAGACATATTTTTAAAAAATGGAATATCTATTTGGGTGTTACTATCAAGGCTTGAAAAAAGAATTATCCCCAACACCAAGCCCAATATAATCTGACTGGTTAACTTTGCAGTGGCTGTTAAACCCTTGGGCTTCTTCTTTATCTGTTTTAGATAGTCATCCATAAATCCGGTTAGACCTAACCAAAGAGTAACAAGGCTAACCAAGATTATGTGTTTATTCAATATATCTGCCCAGAGAAAAACCGAAGAAAATACTGCCAATAATATCAGAATCCCCCCCATTGTAGGCGTATTCTCTTTATGGCGATGCAATTCATCGAGCCTGAGACTGTCGGCTTTATTAATATGTTCTCCGATTTTTAATTCCCTAAGTTTTTTTATCAATGCCGGGCCAAATATCAAGCTGATTAAAAAGGCACTTATCGCTGCCATTGCTGCACGAAAGGTTATATAACGGAAAATATTGAACGCAGAAATTACATTATGTAATGGATATAACAGGTAATATAGCATATTTACCTTGAGTACGTTTGGTCTGTTTTAAATACCTCTTCCATCTTCGTGGCGCGTGAACCTTTAACTAAGATAATATCATCGCAAGTCGGTGCGATTTTATTTAATAAAACTTCTCTTGCCTGCTGAACAGATTCGCAAGTAAAAATATTCTTATTATCGAAGCCAGAAATGCGCGCTGTCTCAGCGGTTAATTTAGACAAATTTCCTACAGTTATAAAGGTATCGCAAACCTCCTTTAGACTTCTTCCTACCTGCGAATGTAATAATTTTCTAGATTTCCCCAGCTCCAGCATATCGCCCATAATAAAAATCTTCCTTCCTTTGTTTTCAAAATTAGCCAAGGTATCCAATGCCTGTTGCAAAGAGAAAGGATTGGAATTATAAGTATCGTCAATAAAATTGATATTGTTTATTTTCAGTAAATTCAGCCTGCTGGGTGGGAAATCAAAACTAGCCAGTCTATCCGCTATTTCTCTATATTCCATGGCAAATATTCTGGCTATACCAATAGCCATCAATGCATTATAGATATTGCAATACCCTAAGGTGTTCAAAATAAACTTCTGCCTCTGGTTAACTGTAAACTCTATTCTATTATTGCCTAGTCTAATACCTGAAGCAAAATAATCACCTTTGTTTTTGATTCCGAAACTTAAAACCAGAGGTTTCTTGGTCTTCTTTAATACTTCTTTTCTTAATAAAGAATCGTCTGCATTTAATATAGCAAGATAGGGTCTGTGAAGATTTTTCATTAAAGTATATTTTTCTCGAAAGACCCCCTCTATATTTTTAAAGTATTCAAGATGGGAGAGGCCGATATTGGTAATAACTCCTATATTTGGCTGACAAATTTTGGCAAGGTAAGCCACCTCACCAAAATGATTGCTGCCAATCTCTAAGACAGCAAAATCAAAACTATTATTAAGACTAAGTAAAGTAAGAGGCAAGCCTATATGATTATTTTTGGTACCTTCATTCTTAAGCACCTTGAACCTCTTAGATAAAACCCAGGCAATCATTTCCTTGGTAGTAGTCTTTCCATTGCTTCCTGTAACTGCGATAATCGGTATATTGAATTTATTGCGTTGAAAGCGGGCAATATTGCCCAGGGCCTTTATAGTATCTGTAACCTCTATAAATGCAGCCCGGGGCTCTTGAGGTATATTAAACCGTGATTCTTTGATTATACAAGTAGCGCCTTTTTCAACTGCTTCCTTAATAAAATTGTGTCCATCAAAATTATTACCTTTGATAGCAATAAAAACCTCTCTGGGTCTTATAGTCCTTGAATTTATAGAAATGCCTTCTGTTTTTATATTCCTTTTACCGCTAATTAATTTACCACACGTAGCCTTTAATAATTCATTGACGCTAAACATTGCCTCACAGTCTCTCGATCATCAAAGTGAATTACTTTGTCTCTTAATATTTGATAATTCTCGTGACCTTTACCTGCTACCAATACAATATCACCGGCTTTGGCTAAAGATAAAGATTTTTTTATAGCCTCGAATCGCTCTGGAATTACACAATAATTATCGTTCTTTATCCCCTTTCTTATATCATCTATGATTTTCTCTGGTTGTTCTAAGCGGGGATTATCATTGGTAATAATGGCATAATCTGCTAATTCAGATACCACCCGCCCCATTTTTGGCCTTTTCGTTCTATCGCGCTGGCCGCCACAGCCGAATACAACAATGATTCTATTCTTTGATAGTTCTCTTAAGGTCTTAATCACATTAGATAAGGCATCTTGCGTATGTGCATAGTCTACAAATACAGAAAAACTCCCGGAAAAATCTATCTTTTCCAGCCGACCCGGAATAACAGAAAAATTTTTAATAGCCTCCTTTATCCGCTCTAAATTAATATTTTCCTTTAAGGCAAAGGCTATAACTGCAAGTATATTATATACATTATGTCGACCAATAAGTGGGGTTTTAAAAGGTATTTCTTTTTCCTTTGCCTTAATTAAAAATTCACTACCTGTTATATTAAACCTTAAATCCTTGGCCATAACATCCGAAGGGTTAACTATGGCGTATGTAATCATCTGGCCTCGGGTCAACTCTTTAAGTCTTCTGCCATATTCATCATCATTGTTAATAATAGCGAATGAATTTGAACTTAAGTTCCTAAAAAGTTTACTTTTGGCAGAGAAATAATCTTCTAGAGTGTTATGGTAATCAAGGTGATCCTGAGTAAGATTAGTGAATATTGCGCTGTAAAAATCTATGCCCTCGGTTCTGTTTTGGTCCAGTGCGTGCGAAGAAACCTCCATAACCGTATAATCAACTCCTACACTTAGCATATCCGCAAGCATAGATTGAAGTTCTATCGGTCCAGGGGTTGTATTTTTTGCAGGAATAACTTTATCTCTAAAGCGGTAATTAACTGTTCCTATAACTGCGGGGTTAAGCCCGCTTTCCTTAAGTAACGCCTCCAGGAGATAAGATATTGTGGTCTTGCCATTAGTTCCAGTTATGCCAATCACTTTCAATCTTGAAGAGGGATCTCCATAAAATTCTGTGACTAATTTTGCTAATACTTTACGTGTATCTTTAACTTCTATAAAATTAATATTTTTATCTTGACACTTGACACTTGACACTTGACACTGAACTATTATCGCTTTTGCTCCTCTGTTTATTGCCTCAGGAATAAATTTATGTCCATCTTCGCAATTACCTTTTATAGCCACAAAGATAAAATTATCTCTGACATCTTTTGAATTACAGGCTATTCCTGCAACTTCAAAATCTTCAATTCTCGAAGAATTGGAATCACTAATAATTGTTCTAATTAACTGTCTTAGTCTCATTTAGGGCAATTGTCTCATCAGTTGATTTTTTAGATTTTAAGTACCTTAAGACATTCGTCGCCACATTTTTAAACACCGGTGCAGCTACAACGCCGCCAAAATAATACGGATGAGGATTATCTACTACAACTGCAATGGCAATCAAGGGTTCATCTACAGGAGCGAAACCAATAAAAGAAGCGACATATTTATTATGGGAATAGGTCCCATCGGGTTCTAATTTTTGTGCTGTTCCGGTTTTGCCGGCAGCAGTAAAACCCTCAATTTTGGCTAATTTGCCCGTCCCTTGTTCTATAACGCCAGCGAGTATTTTTTTAGCTCTCTGTGCAGTATCTAAAGATACAACCTTGCGTATCATTACTGGTGATATCTTCTTTATTGTCTCACCATACCTATCCCTAATCTCCCTTACAATATAAGGTCGCATCAGTTGTCCACCATTTGCGATTACTGATATAGCGCCTGCCAATTGTAGAGCAGTTATACCCACCTCTTGACCTATGGGTATAGCTGCGATGGATATCTTTGACCAATAGCGGGGTTCTCTAACCATACCTGAAATTTCACCCGGAAGATCAATTCCTAATTTTGAGCCAAAACCAAATAGTTTTATATAGCGATAAAGAATGTCAGGACCTAAAATTTGCGCTACCTTGGTTACCCCAATATTGCTTGACTGTTCAATGACTTCTCTAAAAGTAAGCCAACCATGTGGCCGGTGGTCATGAAGTATATGACTGGCAACCCGATACGAGCCATTCTCGCAGAAGAATCTATCCTCTTCAGAAACTTTTTTTTCTTCCAGGGCAGCTACCAGAGTAACTATTTTAAATACTGAACCGGGTTCAAATAAATCGCAAATTGCCCGATTGCGTATCGTGTCTTTGGTAACCTCATTGTGGTCATTTAGGTCAAAGGAGGGGCGATTAGCCAAAGCCAGAATTGCTCCCGTATTAGGGTCCATAACAATAATGCTCGCTCCTGTGGCATGATAGATCTTAAATACTTTATCCAGCTCCCTTTCAGCAATATACTGGATGACCTCATCAATTGTCAATATCAAATCGTATCCGTCCTTGGGAGCAACCATCTTATCCCAAAGGTCCAGTTTCTGTTGGCGGGCATCCCTTATAAATAAGGCATAACCCGGTCCTCCTTTTAGATATTTATCATATAATAATTCAATCCCTTCTAGTCCCACATTATCTAAACCTGCAAAACCTATTATCTGACTGTTAAGATAATCATTGGGATAACAGCGTTTACTCTCTTTAAGGAAATTAATCCCTTTTATATTCAATTTTTTAATTTCCTGACTTTGCTGAGTTGTAATTTTGCGTGCTAACCAGATAAATGACTTCTCTCGGTACAATCTATTTTTTAAATAAGCATAATTTACATTCAATATAGGTAAAAGTTTTTTAATAATTATTTCTTTTTCTTGGTCTTGGATATCATCAAGAGAGGCATAAAGAGAATCTACGGCAATATTGACTGCCTGCGGCTTAAGGTCTGTATCGTATATAGTTCCCCGGCGAGGTTCTAATTCTACAAATAAATTATGCTGTTTTTTAGCTATACCGGCTAGATACGCTGAACGGAAGAACTGGATAAAAAATAGGCGGGCTATACAGAAGATTAAAAAAATAATAAAAGAGAAAAACACCGCCGTAACTTTGCGGTGATAA
Source organism: uncultured Planctomycetales bacterium (assembly GCA_964405005.1). Classification (GTDB taxonomy): domain Bacteria; phylum Omnitrophota; class Gorgyraeia; order Gygaellales; family Profunditerraquicolaceae; genus CAYOMI01. Next base: position 10,574 of record CAYOMI010000024.1, read on the forward strand.
TCATTTATATACACAACTAATAAATAAATTTAGAAATTAAGGGTTAGAGTTTATTCACCATCAACCCTAGATGTATTCGAAGGGCTAATTGTCCTTGCTTCGGCCTGTCTTTTGATACTGAAGAAACGAGAGACAATGTTTTCTCTTTTAAGATTATTTGTACCCAATCTTATATTATTTTTAGGAGGTGTCAATCTTACCAATCTATATGTGTCAGGCATCTGCAAATCATTGCCTTTAAAAACCTTGTTACCAATGTGAACCAAAGAGGCATTCCTGCCTATATTGTATCTTAAGATACTGTTTTTATCAAGTAAATCCTCAAAGACTGTTATTTTTTTTTGACCGAGGTAGGCAAGACGTAATATCTCTGTCTGTTGATAGACATAAAGGACACAAAGAAAAGTAACAAAGGTAATTAGGGAGAAAATTTTTGATAATCTCATTTTACCGCCTTTTGAGCTACCCTTAATTTTGCACTGCGGCTTGAAGGATTTATCTCTATTTCAGATTCCCCAGGCACTAATGGTTTCGGGGTCAGTATCTTTATCTTGTTTGATGAAGCTGTGTCCTTAAAACTCAATTTCACCACCCGATCCTCTAAGGAATGAAAAGAAATAACACATATGCGGGCTCCTTTATTAAGTAAATCGATAGCCTTATTTATCGCCATCCCTAGCGTTTCTAACTCTCTATTTACTGCAATGCGCAAGCCTAAAAAAGTTCGCGTAGCAGGATGTATGCGATAATACCTGTATCTGTATCTATGAGGTATTGCCCTTATCACAATATCGGCTAACTCCAAGGTGGTCCTTATAGGGTGCCTTTCTCTTTCCTCTATTAAAAGATGAGCGATACGGTTGTGCCATCTCTCTTGGCCAAAATTCCAAAGCATCAAAGAAATCTCATCTTCATTGAGGTTATTTATCAAATCATAAGCAGATATATAACTACTCCTGTCCAAACGCATATCGAGAGGTCCCTCATTTTGAAAACTAAATCCCCGCTGGGGATTATCTAATTGGAACGAAGAGACACCCAAATCAAATAATATACCGTCTATCTTTTTGATTTTTAGATTTTCTAAGATCTTGTCTATATTACAAAAATTCCCGTGTATAAAATCGCAATTCTTATTAAACCTCCGTAGCCTCTCCTGGGCAACACTTAAGGATTCTTGGTCACGGTCAATACCAATGATTCGACCTCCTGGCATTATGTGTTCTAAAATGACCTCACTATGTCCACCCGTACCAATAGTAGCATCAACTATGATTTTGCCAGGGCCTAAATTTAAATAATCTAAAACTTCTGTCAGCATCACGGGAGTATGTAATTTAAACATCAATCAACTTTTCAGCAATGTCTTCAAAAGATCTCTGGGAATTTCCATAAAATAGCAACCATTTATCTTTTGCCCATATTTCAATTCTATTAGCTACACCCAAAATAACTACGTCTTTCTTAATCTCAGCAAAATCCTTAAGATATTGGGGAAGCAGAATTCTACCTTGTTTGTCAGGCACCATTTCTACAGCACCAGAAAAATACAGACGATTAAATGTGCGGGCTTCCTGTTTGGTAAAGGGGATGGCTTTAAATCTGGATTCCTGGCTGTGCCATTCTTCTTCGGAAAACATAAAAAGACATTTATCTAAACCCCGCGTGACAAAAAACTTCTCTATAAAATTGGCTTGGCAGACTTGCCGGAATTTAGCAGGTAAGATAAGGCGACCTTTGCGATCTATGGAATGAAAATGTTCTCCATAGAACATAGTTTCTTCCTTTCCACTTTACTCCATTTTCATCCACTTTGTATGCAAAGTATAGATAAAATTTCTTATTTTGTCAAGACAAAAATTTCCCTAAGTCAAGAAAACACAACGACTAGTGCGTATAAAGTACTTTTATAGGCATATATTGTGGTGGTAGTTAGTGGCGGGAAAATAACCTTTGGGCAAAAGATATGTCTTTGTGGATTTGTGTAACTAATTCTTTAGGTGAAGTGAATTTTCTCTCCTCTCTTATCTTTTTTATAAATTGAATTTCTAAATATCTTCCATAGATATTTCTCTTAAAATTAAATATGTAAACTTCAATATGTTTCGCGCTCCGCGTCTTAAATGTTGGCTTTATCCCAATATTACAAATACCATCAAGTTTGCGCTGATTAAAAATAACCTTGACAGCATAAACTCCGGAAGGCGGGATCACCTCGTGGTGCGGGTCAATGTTTGCCGTAGGAAAACCTAAGCGACTCGCTAAAGAATCGCCTTTTATTACTGTGCCCAATATACTCACCGGCTGCATAAGTAATTTTTGGGCAGTAGTGAGTTTACCTTTTTTAATTAAGGTGCGGATGTAAGTACTACTTATGGCGCGATTATTTATCTTACTTACCTTAAAAGTTCTTAATTTAAAATTATAAAGTTTTGATAATCTTTCTAAAATTTTGGAATTACCCTCTGCATATTTTCCAAATCTAAAATTTTTCCCTACATATATATAATGTGCCCATATCCTTTTAAATAAAATATCTTTTACAAAATCTTTTGCCTTGGTCCGGGCAAATTTCTTATTAAAATTTATCACTATACAGACATCTATACCAATTTCATTAATTAACCTCAGGCGATGTTCTAAAGAATAAAGACTCTTTTCTTTTTGCGGATGCGGCCAGAAAGTAACAACCACACTTGTTCCTTTTATAGCATGCGCTTTCTTCACCGCCGCCTCCAATATCTCCCTATGCCCCAGATGCACTCCATCAAACACACCCAATGTAACTACTGGCTTTCTAAACTTTTTAATTCGATTAAGACCATAGATAACTTTCATAACTCTTCTGGAAGATTTTATGCGTTTCTGCTTCAGGCACATTAGAAAATTTTTGGCAGATGTCTGCAAGGATTTACGACGAGCGAAGGACGCTAATCCGATACAGGCTATCCGTAGCGAGGAAGTAAACCGTAGCAGACGGCAAAAATTTTCAGTGCCGGAAGCGAAACCGTAAAATCAACATAAGCGAGAAAATCGACAGATTCATTTCAGACTTTCGCGGATTTTGGCTAAAACTTCTTTTCTTACTTGGTCAATTTTGCCTTTAACGGTGGCGCCAGCAGCGGTCTTATGACCTCCGCCGCCGAAATATTGAGCGATTTTATTTACGTCTATCTTTCCTTGTGATCTAAAATTGACCCTTATTTCGTCCTTGACTCCTAAATTCTCTTTAAATAAAACTACTACTTCCGCATCCTTTACTGAGCGACCGAAATTCAATACACTTTCGCTCAAATCAAAAGATAATTTTCTATTTCTTAACAGATTCTGCCGTATTTGGAACCAGACGACCTTGCCCTCTGCCGTCAGTTTCATAGTCGGTAATATACTAATTAATAACCTCATATCCTCAAAAGGGATATTACCATATAAATTCCTATAAATCCGCCAAACATTCAAATTATACTGTAGTAGTTCAGAGGCTATTCTATGTGTTAAGCTATTTGTATTGGAATAACGGAACGAACCTGTATCACTCATTATACCTACATATAAAAGAAGGGCTATTTTTCTATCTAAGGGTAGATGTATCTTTTTATAAAGTTCATAGATCAATTGGGCGCAAGAAGAAACCCTTGTGTCTACCCAATTTATATCTCCAAATCTCTCATTACTTATATGGTGGTCAATATTGATAATTGGTTTATTATCCATATTTAGACGATAAACCTCTCCGCAGCGAGTGAGGTCAGAGCAGTCCAGAATAATAAAACAATCGAATTTTATATTTTTTAAATTATTTTTAAATTTTATTATCTTATCTGCGCAGGGAAGAAAACTGTGGCCATAAGGCAGGGGATCTTCATTGATAATAGTGACTCTCTTATTTAGTATCTTAAGTAGACGATATAAAGCCAACTCAGAGCCAATGGCATCTGCCTCTGGATTTGTATGAGTGGTGATTAAAAAACTCTTATTTCTTTTTATGTAGGCGATGACCTTTTTTAGACTCATCTTGCTCCTTTATCTGTTCTATTATCTCCTGAATCCTGACGCTATATTCACTAGACCTATCCTCTTTAAACACAATCTCGGGAGCAAATCTTAACTGGATCTTCTCTGCAAGAAGGTGACGAATATAACCTAATGCCGAATCTAAGGCCTCTTTGGTTTTTATGCGCTCTTCTTCCTTTCCTAATACACTAAAAAATACCTTGGCCTGCCTTAAATCCGCAGTTACTTCTACGCGGATAATAGTCACAAATCCCAGGCGGGGATCCTTTATAGCATCATGGATTATAAGACTTATCTCTTTCTTTAAAGTCTTCGCAACCTTATCCTGTCTTAACATTAAATAATCTCCATTTCATAG
>CAYOMI010000025.1:0-14643 GCA_964405005.1 uncultured Planctomycetales bacterium
CTATTAAATGGCAAAAATATTCAAGATTGGGCAATGGTTAATACTGATTCTGATACAGATATAAAAGAGGCGATAAGAAGATATTCTGATTTACAGGCAAAGATAATCCTTCTTAAAACAATGGGCGTAAGGTTTGTACGCGGCCCACCACCTTGGCTCCTTGGTGCAGCCAACTATATTAGTAAAAAAGGCATTACCTATATTATCCTGCCTAAAGATACCTCGCCAGAAGAGATTAACCACGAAGTAAAAGCAGTCCTGACAAACAAAGTCCATAAGAGATTATCTAATCAGGAAGAGAATGGTTATAAATACATTATTAAAACCACTCCTCCTGAGTTAATTGATAAACTCATAGATGAGCTTATTTCTAACTTAAAAGCAGACGGCGTAAAGCACGTGTTCTTTGGTGAGCAGCATTATCTTCAGTCAACACAGAAATTGTTTGTTGACAGAATTTTATTTAAACTTTATCGGCAATTAGGCATACAACATTTGGTTTGGGAAGCCATATACGAAGGCAGACAAATAAGAAAAGACTTGGAAGAATTTAAAGAAAAGATTATAGCGCGTTATGGTAATCAGGATATCGAAGATATAGACTGGCAAGAAGCAGTGGAATGGGCAAAAAGAGTAATAAATGAAAAAGATATTTCTTCAAGTCAATATAAACTACCTATGCTTAAAGAAAATTTAGAAGAGAATTATTTAATTGCTACTGATGAGAAGACAAAATTAGTGAATGAAGAACTTATTTTTGGTTTCTTAAAAATACTGATGATGGCGCAAATTTTAGGAATAAAATTGTATGGTTGTGTGTATGAAGAAATACATAAAACTTGGCGAAGAGAAGGTGATAAGTTCCATACATCTCCATTAGTGGTTAAATTAGGGGCAGAAGATGCAATAAATAGGATTTTAGCTGAAGACCCTGAGGCAAGGATTGCGGGTTATTTTGGCGCTGGCCATATTACAGATCAAACTGTTAAGATGTACACAATATTTTTTAGCGATTCCGAAAATACTGAGATGGGATTTATAGACGATCCTGGCTTTGAAGTAAAACTTATAGATTTAAGCAGACTTTTTAAAAGAGAGGTAATAGTTAGAGCTCTAAGGGTTAAAGTAAAAGAAGAGTGTCTTACACTTGCTAATAGATGGCCGGATACTGAATATGTCTTCTTATATGAAGTAGCCATCCAAGAAGAGTGGAAGAAACTTACAGGAGAACGTCACAGAGGTTACTTTGTTAATCAGGTTCTGCAATATAAAGATAGCAGAGAGGCGGTATTACACCCTCTTATACTACTAGAAGATAAGGATAGAGAAAAACCTACCTCTATTAATTATATGCTTTATAATCCTAGTTATCTTACTTCTTCCTCTACACATTCAGATTTAAGGGGTAAAGGTATAGGATTGGTGGCTATGCCCTGGGTGATTCTGCCCACCGTAGTAATCTCCTTCCTTGGCTTCTTGAGTTGCGGCTGGATGGGCGCGGTTTTTGGAGCAGAATTAGCAGGGTTAGTCTGTTATGCTGTAGGGTTACGTTCAACGCAGGGCCAAGATAGCGTTCCTTTAAAGAAACTTCCTATAAGCCCAACTACGAGCATTCCCACGGCTCAGAAAGTAACAGTAGAAGAAAAAACACAAGACAATGCCTTCAGCAATAAGGTATTTGCAAAGATACTCAGTTTACTTGATTCCCTCAGGCATTTTTTTATTAAGAGGCAAGAACAAAACAGAGAACAAGCCAAGTTAAATATAGAAGAACAATTAGAATCTCCTAATATATCTCCTCAAGGGCCTCCTTTTGTGGTTAAGTTTGTGTTTAGGGTCAGAAACTTAACCGAAGGAGGAAAAGAAAATGACACTAAGATTAAATGGATTCGAAGAGGAAATGAGGATGTTAGAAAGATTAGCCGTCGTATCGGAGCTGGAGAGGCGCAGAAGAGAAGTGGATGGTCAAGAGTATTATCATTATTCTTGGCTGGAATTAAGCCGCATACTCGCAAGGGCTTAGGAGGTAGAGATGAAGGAAATAGATATAGAAAAACTCACCAGTCTCCAAACAGAGTGGATGGTGGATCAAATATTGGTCAACCAAATCCTGGCTCTAAGGCAATTGGAAAGGGACCTGGAGATGTTCGAGAAAAAACGCAGCGAATAGTTTTTGCTCGGATAAAGGCGTTTATAAATAAGGCACTTGAATCTTCAATTTGGGCTACGGGTCCACCTTATAGGTCTATATTTGGCTACCCTGTTAAAACTGTTCTTAAGGTTTCCTTACCTATATTATTAGTGGCTGTAGTTGCCACTATAATCCTTGGTTTACCATTACTAATTAACCATTTAACCAATTTATTAGCTCAGCCGCAAGGCCTAATTATACTTACCGTGGCAGGTATAGTGTTAGGTGTATTTGCGGCTTATGTTGTTTCTAAGGGGCTCTTCTCGGTCCCAACCTCCAGGGAACTGACCTCCGGGAGGGGCTCCTTGGAACAACAAAAAACAGGAGGTGTAAGATGTGTAAAATCAATTTTGCGGAACTGGTATTTGACCACATTGTCGAGTTTACCAAAGATTCCTGTGTCTTTGCAGCAGCGCGCGAAAATGGCAGTGGCCACCTTAGACTCTTTCTCATTAATCAAAGCACTGGCAATGTTTACGGTCGTAACGGTCGGGCTGATTCTTGGGAAGAGCTTATGGGTAGCGAGCGTGACGCCATTATTGCCCGTCTCATTGCTGCTCGCAACAACAACATCCCTACCTATAAAATCAACGGAACCAACGGCTCTGTTGCAGGTTGATGGAGGTCACGGAGCCGCTGGTGTTCCTGCCCTAATATTGCTGAAATCAGTAGGTATGTCAGCGGTTTTAGCATTGAATGCGTGGGTTATATCAATTTCAACTATACGTGTAGTTTGTTGGATTCCCATGCTTTTGTTCGCGAGTGTTCAGTCATTAAGAATGGGGTTGATTTATAAATCCCGCGGGAAGAAGGACGCTTCTGCAGACCACGCTGCAGATGGAAGCGGCCTGCAGGTAGCGCTATGGCGGTGGATATTGGGCCAATTAAGAGGCAGATGGCAGGAGCCTTGTAGCTGGACAAGTGAAGAAATAGAACGTGTGCGTGAAAAACTTATCGGGGAAGCTAAAAAATGGGATACTACTATAAGCAAAGAAGTAATCCAGCAGATACTGAAAGATATAATTGTGAGAACCGGACCTCCCAGCAAGAAGCCTTATTCCTTCAATCTGCGCAATCCTCTTACTGGCAAAACCTACATCTTCTTAAGAGAAAACGCCCTGCAGACAGAAATCATCCACGAATTTATCGCTTGTTTAGGAGGCCTTACTCATAAACAAGTAGAAGATTTCGCAGGTCATATTAGTTATAGATGGTTCTTCCCCTTATATACTTTAAATAAACCTATTCCACAAAGAATCTCTGTTTATATCAGTCGCCTCGGCCGCGCTTGGCCACGCGATTATACTGCCAAGTCAGAGAAAACTCTTGCTAAAGAAATGGTCTTCTTAGGCAATCGTTCCTATGAGCATAAAATCGCAGAAGGCAAGGTCAGAAAATTTGATGAAATTAAAGTAAGCGAGAAAGAAAAGTATATTCCTGCGTCAGAGAAGATAAACGAAATTAAGAGATTTAATAAGGTCTTTGAGAAATGGGATATCCTTATTGAAAAGATGGTTAAGCTCTTAGGCAAGAATAAAGAGGCACGGGAGATAGCTGAGATGCTTCCGATGTTCTTCAAGGATTTACAAGATAGAGCGGTTAAATTAATCGGCACGCTAGATGATAAGCCTCTAAGCGCTATTGGCGCAACGCTGAAGGTCCTCACTCCCGTTAAAGAATCCTTAAGAAAACTGAATTTCATTAATGACGCCAGATTTATGGAGTTTATAGATGATTTAGACTTAGTTATTCTGGATTTACAGCACCCTGAATATTTAAGTGATGGCTATAAAAAAGACAAAAAAGAACAGGTTATTGTCTTAATGGAAAAGATGAGCCCGGCGCGCATAATTTATCTTGCGGAAAGATATAAGCCCGTGGCCATAGTTCCGGAGTTCGGCACACAGAACGCACACGCCTCAATACTTGCCAGAGGCTACGGCGCAGTGGTTTTAACCGGCACGTATCTGAATGGAAAGGTACAGGAAGGCACAGCATTCGCTAATCTTAAAGGTGACGGAAGCGAATATGCCATTGTGGATGTGCACTCAGGCAAAATGACTGTCAATCCTACCGAACAAACGCGCAAGTACTACAGGGAATACGCAGAAGGCATAGAGAAGATAAGCACTTTGGCAAATGCCCAGATAAGCGAGCCTTGCCAGACAAAAGATAGAGATGAATTTCCCATTGCCCTCAACTTCGACAATATTAATGATTTGGAGGCAATAGTTGACATTATAGGGAAAGCAAAACTTTTAGGTATCGGCTTGTGGCGGGCGGAGTTTTTTGTGCTGGAAGTTGCCAACGGTGACTGGAACGATGAAGAAAAAATTGCAAATTGTATTTATAATATTTTACTGAAATTAAATGAGACCGCAGCCGCTTTTGGTAGGCCGCTTACCCTGGTGCTGCGCACCCCCGATAAGGACAAGGAGAACGTAAAGATGCCGGGCGTGGACCCTGAAAGCATGGGTATCGGCGGAACAGAGTGGTATATGACAAGCAAAATCGGCCAGCAGGTGCTGAAGGCAAGCCTCTGCGCCATGGCAAAAGCAAAACAGGATTTTATGCGTTATTGCCAAGAAAACGACATCGAAGCCAGGGTAAATATTATTAAAATCGTCCCTGACCTTAAGACCGCTGAAGAGGCAAGGTTTGTGGCGCAGGTTATTAATGAGGTCAGAAAGGCATACGGAGAAAAGGCGCTGGAGAAAATCGGGTTTATGGTTGAATGCGGCCAGGCAGTTGATGAATTGAACAATATTATTAAGCAGGGGTTTGCTGGCCGGGTTGAAGATATAAGTTTTGGCAGCAATGATGCTACAGCCAATGTCTTGGGTATGGATAGGGAGCATGGTATTGAAAGAGAGACTAGTCTATTCCATAAACAAGTGCTCAAGCAGATTGAAGAGACTAGCCGTATTGCCAGTAAATATAATATACCTGTAATACTCTGTGGTGAATTAGCCAATTACGAAGAGATGGCACTTTTCATTATGGCTTTGCGCCATAAAGGATACGATATTTATCCCAGCATTAATATTAATCAGGTGGCTTGGCTGAAATGTTTTGTGCATCATGCTACCATTAAAGAAGCCGTGGAATTATACAATAAGATTAACTGGGATGAAAGCAATGTGCAGATTAGTCAAATGTATCAGGATGCGGTAAGTAAAATTATTGCCAGATGCCAGCCTGCAACCAAAACAAAAACTCCCGCTGGCAAAAATAGACACAATATCTACTCTATTGATCTCATAAACTTTGTAAGACGCCAGGTAGATAATCCTTTGTTAAAGCAAATACTTTTAAGATACGCTGAGGCCTTGATTATCCTGGAGGATTATGTGAATGGACCAGAAAATAAGGCCCCTCCGAAGAAAGTTGCTTATTGCGAAGCAGGAGAGATTTACTACGCCGAAGAATTAAGGGATACAGGTGGAGATTTAGATGAGATTAAGGTAAGAGATATACTTAAGAAACACGGATTTAGCCTTGAAGAAATAGCCGGTATTATCAAATTCATCCGTGAACATGAAGAGATTCATGCAAAGCGCGATATTTCAGAGTTCGCCACCTATATCATACAACGAAACAGAATCTATTCCGAAATCGGACGGTTACGTAAAATTTCCGCTCCTTTAGGCGAAGTATTATCCTTCCTCGCTGCATTTGTCACTTTCAGTATGGTCGTGGCTCTGGGTGTAATACTTCTGAGCCATCCTGTCTTTGTCCACAGTTTTATCTCGAATCTTTCTATCGCGAAAAAGATAGTCTTAGGCATTTCTACAGCCTTGCTCTACACTGCAAGTGGATACAATAACCTTATCCACAGGCGTAGATTAGCCAGGAATCGCAATCAGCTTATTAAGAGCGGTCCTTATGCAATAGTCAGACATCCTATTTATACAGGTTATTTCTTAACCTTCTTAGGATTTAGTTTTGTTTTATCTACAGCGTGGATGCTGGTTTTCCTAGCTACATACATTTATGGAGTAAAATATGCCATCCAGAAAGAGGATATGGATTTATTTGCGCGTTTTGGCAGAGAATTCCTGAATTATCGCAACACAACTCCTGCAGTGATGCCGAGAATTTCACTGCTTATCCTGGTGGCTTTGGGTATTCTCATAGGTTTTTCCGTGCCGCAGGAATTCGTAAGCAAATTCACAGCAATATTTATCCTCTGCATAAGGTACGTGCTGGAGCTGGCGGTAGTAGCAGGTATTTTATACCTCATTTTCTACGGATTTATCAGAGGCACATATACCTATAAATTCTTCAGCAATATAGATGATAGATTCTTAAAAGAAAGATACGATATACTGGTGGATTTTGCTGCTGATTACTTTGGATTAAGTCGGGAAGAAAGAGAGGCACTTAAAAAGATACAAGTAAAAATAATAGGCAATGATGAGTCCAATGCTGGCTGCGGGCTTGAGGATCCGCTAGAGATGAATATCGTTCAGTCTATAAACGACGACAGTTTCTCCAACCCTATTTTAAACCTGTATTCAGACTTAACCCATGAGCTGATGCATAAGATTGAACTGTTATTCTCCCAGGATAAATTATTTAGACCAGGAGTGCAGGAGGCCTATGGATTCTTAGGAGACCTGTTAGTAGCCCAGATAGCTGGAAAGGGTAAGGAGGCTATAGAAGATATAATCTCCCAATTCAAAGAGCATTATAACCGCAAGCACTACATCAGGAAGACAAAGGGTGGTTTAGAAGGTTACAACCATACTGCAGGCGCCTGGTTAGTTTATAAGTTATTACAGAAGTTTAATAGTGATATACCCAGATTGGCTCAGGTGATGTATGAAATGCTGCGTTATTACCAGAATGCTGTTGCTGAAGGAACAATAAAGTTAGATGCCCCTGTTGATGCCAGAAGGTATTTTGATGAAATAATTGATTTTGATTTAGAAGAAAGAGAAGCCATTTTCCCTGAGCAGATTAAAGAAGAGATAGACAAAGGCGGAGATTCTATAGTTTCAGAATTCTGCGCTTTAAGATTAAGGATGAAATTCGGCTATAAGAAACCAGCGGAAGATAAACCTACAGAGGATAACTGGGAGAACTTACCGGGAACAGTAGAAGAGTTCAACGCCTTAACGATGAGCCGGATTAAAAACATCTTTGGATTTATTGCTAGGAAGAGAGCGGTCGATGTGGCAAGAATCCCCGAAGTTTTTTCACAGGGACAAGGAAGTTTATTTAACCGCGAGCAAGGCGAAGGCTTAACTATTAATCTGATTCAGGCAAGTTTAAATAATGAAGAGATATATCTATATATGGGGTTAATGGATGTGGATAAACTTAGTGGGATGAATAAGATATATGGCAGAAAGATGGTTGATTTTATTTTAAATAACATCCGCGATGAATTAAGGGTGTTAGTAGGGAGTTATAAACGTAGTTTTGTCTATGAATATATGAGCGGAGATGAACTGGGAATTACCTTTGTATTTGATAATAGGTTATCAGGCAGGGCAATAAGAAATATTCTTAAGCAGATATCAGAAGAATTAGAGGCGTATCTTAAAGAACAAAGACTCGCAGTTGCCTGCTTAGATTCAGATAATGTTGCCAAGAAAGCATTAGAGACCCTGAAGGATAACCCTAAGATACTTGAGATTTCCCAGCATAATGGATTAACCTTATTCTTATTTGAGGTTGAGAAAAATAAAACACCCCAACAGACATTAGACGATATTTCAGAAACTATCTCTTCTTCAGTTAAACTTTATAACCCAATTTCTAAAAACGGTCCTAATAATAACGCGCTATTTAATGATGGTTACCTCTGGATACCCACAGTATCAATAGGTTTAGTCCCGGCTAAAAAGGCAATCAGAGATGCGGTGAAGAGACCTTCTTTAATCTCAGGCCAAGAGTTATATCGGATAGTGATGAGAAGGGCGCAGGATGCATTAAAGTTAGCCAAACAAAGCAAAGATAGAATAAGAGTAGGTCTGGTAAGCATACATCAGCACACGGGAAGAAGTATTATAAGAGAAGATGCTTCTTTTGCGGTAAAAGAGACGCTTGCAAAACTTAATATCCAAGATATTCCTTTGATTAATTCACTAGAAGATAAAGTTAGAGAGGGTATGCTTATGCGGATTGATGGGGCTTATCAAGGAATAGTTCTTGAGGAATTTAAGAGTGGACATCCGGACTTAAATGATAATTACAATCATTTAGGATTTAGATTTAAAGCAATAAATGAAATTAGTTACCGTGCAGGTAATGAGGTAATTAGGGCTTTATTCTATTTTGCGCAAGAGTCTTTGCCGCAAGAATGGAGAAATCGGGTTTATATTACTCGCGCTCCACCGGATATCTTATACTTATATATTGATACCGCAAATCTACCTACCCCAGAAGAGATTGAGAAGTTCTTAAATAAACTTCAGGATGCCTTTAATCAAGCCCTGCAAATCAAAGTTAAACTTACCGCTTCAGTAATTAATACCCAATATACACCCGCAAAGAAATTTGAGGAAATTATTGCCTTAGCAGAAAAGTTAAATGTGGTTTCGGATAGTGCGGCCCAGGAGATTATCTTTACGCAAAAAGGCAACCTTATTAAGATTTATGCCCCTGAAAAGGCAGCTGTCTTAGAAGCTAAATTTGTGGCTATTCAGAGAAAAGAAGCTCATAAAGCCGCCTTAAAATTATTGGCCACTAAACAGAATAGGGATAAGAATTCAATAATAAAATGGCCTGTTAGAATAGTTACTAACAATAAAGGCGGGCCTTGGGGATTTGGCAGAAAAGGACTCCCTCAAGAGATAGAAGATGCGTTGCGTGTTTTGGAAGAGGGTAATGTATTTAGTTCAGAGATTGATGTCGCGATAACGACAATTAGAAATAAAGGCCCCAGAGGCAATGAAGAGTTAATTGCAAGATTATTAAGGATAATTAAGAAGACAAATGAACAAATTAGAGGCAAAGAAGATGTCTGGACAAAAGCGAGAAAGATTTTTATTGAGCAAATAGATAAACTTATAAATGACCTGAGAAGAAAGCAGACATCCGAATCTTCTTCGGCCGCCAAAACCCTCAGCGCATTTTTTGTGCTGGGAGGGGGGATGTCCAAGGCAACAGTAATTCTGGTTTCACCTTGGGCTTATGTAGTATTTGCTGTGGGAGTGATTGGTTTAGGTTTGGTAATTTATTATTTACTTGCTAAACCGATATTAAGGTATATAGAAGAGAAAACAAAACTAACCTCCTATGCTGATAAGTCAAAGAAAACAAAGACAGCTCTTGAGAGATTCGAAGGGACACTCAAGGAAAATTATGGAGAAAGTTTTGATGCAGGAAAATGGCTTGACCAGAAACAGACTATTCTTACACTGTATGGTGCTTCCTTAAAGCATAAACACATATTCGGAGTAAAAGAATACGCAGGCGGAAAGAGTACAGTAATCTTTCCTGCCTTGGCTTATTTAATTTATAAGCTAAGAGGTTATAAGGTATTTAACTTTGTTTCAGTTGAGCATTTTGCAGATAGAGATGCCAAGGCCGCCGCAGTTTTACTTTCTCAATACGGTATAAAAGTAGGGTATATCACGCGGGGCAATGAGACCTTCATTTATGAAAACGGCGAGTTTGTACCTTTAGAGAACCGATATGAAATTTATCTTAGGGCAGATGTAATTTATGCTGTGGTTTCAGAATTTAATTTTGATTATCAGAGAGAATTTGCAGCATATCATCTTGAACATATGACTCAATCTCAAGGAAAATGGTTTGTCCTGGCGGATGAGGCGGATAAAACTATGATTGACGAAGTATTTTCACCGCATATTATTTCTAGCCAACAGACAGAGGAACTCAAGAACCTCATAGAAAAATCTTATGAAGTTGCCAGACGCATTAGTAGAGACACCACGTATTATCGCAAAGAGGATAAGACAGCGATTTTAACTAAGACAGGAGAAAGATATATAAGAGAAGCGATGAATCCTGAAGTGGAAGTTGAATGGCTGCACTTCTTCCTGGTAGAGCAGGCCTTAAAAGCAGAAGTGTGTTTAGCAAAGGACGTAGATTACAGAGTCAAGGATGGTAAGGTAGAGATTATCAGCGAGAGCGGAGAACTTCTGAAAGGAAGAAGGTGGCAGGATTATTTACATATCTTTGCGGAGATGAAAGAAGGCTTGGTTTCTGAAGGAGAAGGTAGAGTTACCTCTCAGATGTATTTGGTTAATTATATCAATAGTAAACATATCGCAGGATTTATCGGCTTAACCGGAAGCTTAGAGGACGAATTGGCCAGAGAGATTTATCCTGAAGCCAAAATATTAAGAAGAGAACTCAAGAGCAGCTTCAGAAGGGGCAGGCTCATTACGCAGGCCATAGAGTTATATAAAACTGCTGCCGAGAAATTAATGCGGGTAGCCACTTTAATTAGCGACAATCTAAAACGGCCGATTGTAATAAAAGTAGGTTCGGTTAAAGAGGCAGAAGAATTAGCCGACAAAATAAATGGTCGGGATATTTCTATTGTTGATGCGCGTAACAGCGATAATTTCGAAGAAATAGAAAAGATTATAGAGGAGGCAGGCAGGGCCGGGAAGGTAACCATTGTTACCGCAGTGGCAGCCAGAGGTGTGAACATCGCCCTCTTTGATGAAGCCAGGGAAAGAGGAATCCTCTTGATTGATGCGGATTTAACCAGTTCTTCCTTAGATTCAGAGCAGTTTAAAAACAGAGGCGCACGTAAACCGGGCGATGTGGCATACTGGATGGGTGTTTATTCTCTAGAAGATTCTATTTTCCAGAACCACGAATCCGTGTCAAAAGAAGCAAAAGAAATTTTGACAACTTATTCCCTGCGTAAAGTAGAGAAAATTATTAAGATTCTCCAGAGAAAGATACTTGAAGAAAAGATTGTGAACGTCAAACAACAAAGAGAAATCTGGCAATACACTGGAAGATTCTGGGAGAATAAATTAATTAACATCCGCGGGAATATTCTTAGGTATGGAGTGGCAATTTTATTTGAGAAGAATGCCCAGGAAGTAGAAGCCAAACTTTCAGCGCAAGAGAAAGAAGCATACAAAGTTGAAGCCTTAAGAAGAATAGATTCCCAGATAGGTAATTTCTTTGAATACATTAATGCTTATAAGCAGAGGCTTGATTATATCTCTAGACACAATTCTGTCTGGCAAAGAGTAATTTTAATGCCATACAATATCTGGTTATTGAGGAGTATTAAGAAGGCCTACAATAAGACCCTGGATGACTTATCTAGAAGCATTGATGATTTGATAAAGAAAATAAGCCAGCAAACCGGCGTGGCTATGCCAGAAATAAATAAGCCAGTTGCCTGGGAGCAGATATTAAGGGCAGTAACAGGATTGGGTATTAGTGGCGCTCTTTTTGCATTATTAAAGTTTGGTCTTTTAAAAGGTCCATTAACCTTATTATTCAATATAGTTCCTGCTTTAAATATAGTTTTGGTAGCAGGCTTGGCATTCGCGCTTCTTTTTGTGCAGAAATTCTGGGTAACGCCTGGCTTAAGCAAAGATACCAGCAGTAATGATTTTGCTTCCTTGTTTATGGGAATTGAAGGTGATGGCCGTTTTAAGGGAGCAGGCAAATTCCTGTTCAATCAGATTCTGCGCATCGTCACTTATATAAGTTTATTAGGTGCGTTCTTATTGCCTTTCTTTGCGAAGGTTAATCCTTCGCTGGATATAAGTTTGTTCTTTAATCTCCTAATCAATAAACCCGATATGTTTAGCGGCTTAACTGGTAAACAAATGATAGGCCACATTTTATCTTCAGGCTCAATCTCAGCAAAGTTTGCCACTACTTTCTTATTGATAGGAGTTATCAGTTTTATTATTACAGTTATCTCTAACTGGAAAAATATTTCTACTACTAAAGTCAATATACATGATAATCAACAGGATTATCGTTTCAGAAGAGTATTGGATTCAATGGGAGTTGGACTTGTTGCCAGCATCTTTTCGTATACGGTGTTACTGGCTTCCATTCCGAAAGATATATTCGGACTATTTGGTTTTGAGGTTGTATCTTTTGTAGCCGCGGGTATTGCGCTTGTGTTCGCTTATTTAATATCCGGAATTTACTGGCACATAAGTAACATAAGAGATACTGCGGATAGGTCCTGGTCGCGCTTAGGATTCCTGGTTTCCCAACTTGGTTTTATAGGTTTATACTTCTATTTATCTACAGTAAAGTTTTTAGAGATAGCTAATTTCTCGATTTTAGGTGCCTTCGCCTTTACAGTAATAGGTATATTAATGCTTGCCGGTGCTTCTATTATCAGCGGGCAACTGGCTTCTTTAGAGAAGAGTTCATCTGCTAAGACTTTCGCACAGACCTTACCTTTAAATATAATCGGTCTTACTATGTCAGGGTTTGGCGGCTGGCAGTTGATGAGATTTATTGGCACTGGCTTAACCGCATACTTGAATATCGGCTGGGCAGCGGCAATTGTTGGCTTTGCTTTAGTTATTCTTGTATTATTCCTGAAAGGTAAAGCTAACTACGCAGCAATTACTGCGGGCGCAGGAGTAACACTGGCAGTTTGTGCGGGTTGCTCCAATCCTTCAACCTATACCCACTCTAAGCAGAATCAGAAAACGGATAAGAAAGCACCCGTAAACCAGAATGTAAGAAATAGTTTGGAAAAATTAACTCAGCCACTTAAGCCGCAGCAGCAGACAGAACAAGTTAAACAAGAGTTGACTGCAGCTCTAGGTAATGTAAGAAAACAGGCTGAGAGCGCAGGGACTGAGTTTAACGTCTCTATCCAGGCAATAAATGATTTCATTTCTAAACAGCAATTTGCTACCCCTGCAGAAGTTAAGAGTTACATCGAGCAAATGATTACCAAGACTGCTGAGACACAGGATATTTCTAATAATGTCTTCGATTCTATACGAGAAAAAATTAATGATTATGTTACCAGCCACAAATTATCCGGGGCGCGTGAAGGAGAGGTAGCCCATTATTTATATAAAAAATTATCCTATATTTTTGGCTATAAATTTTACGCGCCGCTAGAGAATATGGGAGGGGAAAATTATATCAATAATTTAATGAATTCTATCAGGAAAGAATATGGTAAGGATGTATTTGTTATTGACGGCCATCTTAATTCTACTCCTGGGCTATTAGTTCTCTTTAAAGAAGAAGGAAAGGTCTATAAGGCTCAGATTGAAGATGGCAAAGTCGTAACAGGTAATTGGGACGGCATTGTTCCTACGATTTTGGATTATAACGCCGTATTGGTAGAATTTGGCTCCTTAGAAGGATTCTTTAAATTGACTTCTGAGGAGTTTATTAAGATGACAAAAGAATTAGGGATTATTTTGAATTGGTATATTGAAGGCCATCCTCAATATAAAGGTAAGGAAGTTGTTTTTGTTCCCGGACACGGTGGCCTGAACAATGCATCATATTGTATAGGCCGCGATGGAAAGGAATATACCGGAGGATTTGTAGGCTCAGAAGCCATGGGCCTTCAAACACACAGTAGTGTTACTCCTCCTGCAGCAAATCCAGATGGTTCAGTTCCAGCCCCGGTTCAACCGCCGGCAGAAGAAGGCAAGAAAGTGGCGCTCGTAGATCGTTTGCGCAATGCGCTTAGTTTCATTGACCTCAATCCTTTTGTTAAAAACAGCTGGGCAGGGACATTGGAAGATAAAGCGTTGACTCAAGGCGTAATTAAAAAAGGACCTTATGGTGATAGCACTTGGCAGAGGAAGGGTAATAAGATTATAATTGGAAATAATGAAACGGAAATCAACTTATCTATAAGTCCAAAAGAGAAAATCCAGAGTTTAGATTATAACTTCTTACGTCAAGAATATACAATTATAACGCAAAACTGGCATATCGTTACAGATGGCATCCTCTTTTATAAATATCCTCGGGAAATAATTTCAAAGTATCGCGAACTGACTAAATTCCTGGCCAGTAATAAATCCCAGTTAAATGCTTTTATGGAAGCCAGAGCGTCCTACCGCGCACTTTTAGATTCGGTTAATAGCGCTATGCTTAAAAATAAAAATGATGACGATGTTATCGGCGCCTTGGAAAAATTAAAGAAGGATCTATCATCTGAAGTAATAAAATTAAATGAGCAGATTTTAGCAAGGACAACTCAGGAAGAGTCATTGTTAGAAGCCACGCACAATATTGGTGACACCTACGAGCAGTCAGGAGAACTCCAGAAGGCCGAAGAGTGGTATAAGAAAGCCATTGATATACTTCCCAATGCTTGCTCATATGCAAGTTTAGGCGACGTTTATACAAAGATGGCGGATAAACAGGCAAGAGAAGGTAACGTCAGCGAAGCAGTAAAATACTATGAACAGGCAATAAATAACTATAATAAAGCAACAGAACTAGATAAAACTGTGGAAATTCCTGATTTGAAAATATTAAGAAAGAAGATA
>CAYOMI010000026.1:0-13634 GCA_964405005.1 uncultured Planctomycetales bacterium
TAGAAAAGGAATTAAAAATCAAAACTACTGTAAATATAATAATTAAAGTAATAATATTGTTTCTTTTCATCTTCGGTTAATTATGGTACCTCCTGCCAGTCCATTAATGTAGGTGTTCCAGTGTCGGTTAACCATTGAAATCCCGGCGGCAAATCGCCATTTGCTGCGCGGTTAGAATAATTAAGGGTTTCATAACTCCATCTTTCATTAAAAGTCAAGTTGCCATTAGCAATAATATTACCGGTGGTAAAACCAAGTTCGTATCTATCGACATAAGTAGCGTCGCTATGCGAATAGGTTACTCCTTCATGGTTACTCAATAAGACCGAACCTTCATTATAACCTTCCCAAGCAATAATATTTAAGCGGCTTCCGGGAAAATTTAGGGGCTCAAGATAGTTAATTGTTCCCGTAGAGATAATAGTTAAATCTTGGGATGGCGTCCAGGTAGCATCAAAAATAATAGCCACATCTCCTTCTCCTTGCGAGGGACCTTCTACAAAAATAACCTTTTTACCTAAATATGCGGAGTGGTTAGGATAAATAATTACTGTTTGACCCGCAGCAGGAGTTAAGTAAATTACTTCATTTGGAGGATAGCCCTGCACAGCTTGTCGACCAAATAAACGGAAATCATCAAAATCAACAGTACCATACGGATCACCGGTGCCATCCTGATCATAATCGGGAATTCCGATTGTAACTTCATCTTGATTATCTGTCTCTCGAGGAGCTGGATTAAAATTTGCCGTCACCCGTGGGTCTTTGGTGTATTCTCCAAAATAAACAGTATTACCATTCACATTAAAAATCGCTCCTCCTAATAACCCTGAATAATTTAAGTTTAAATTTCCTCCCGTTGAAAGCATATTATTAAAAGTAGAAGAAATCCCTACAAAATATGCTTTTATAGTCCTCTGAACACCACCCACTGTTCCTGTTACCGTTACAGGGGAAAGACCAGCGGTTTTTGCCACCGCGTAAGAACCTCCGGCAAAAGTGGCTGTACCACCGGAGTAGGTAGAATTACTCAACCAGTCATGATACCCCTGGGCTAATCCCGCTTCCGCAATCCAGAATGCCTTGGTAGAATCAACGTATCTTTTAGCAATGTTTCCCTCCGAGACGCTGCGTGCTACAAAGGCCACACTCAAAATTGTTAAGGCGGAAACTATCATATAAGAAACTATTAAAGCAATCCCTCTTCTATTTAGCCTAGTCATCCTATTCATTTCTTAACTTCACTTGTTCTGTTAGCGAAAGACTCAATGTCCTCTGCAGCGCAACCTTACTTGCCTCAAGCTCAATGCGTGAGATATTACCAATAAGATAAAATTTTAAACGCGTAATATCATTGGCTAAAATCCTTCTGGTACCCGAAGGATATTCTCGAATAACCTGATTTACTACGCCGTCATTATTGACATCATTGATATCACGATAATATCGGATATTGGTTTCATTGAACGTATTAAACTGAATCCAATCGCTATCATTATCTATGGTACCATTCTGTATATCTTTTGCTTCTCTGATTTCTCTGGTCATCCAACTCATCGCCTGCCTCAGTTGTTGCTGCAAATCCAATAAAACCACATCAGTAATATAAGTCTTTTCGCCCATTATGGAAAACATATATACTCCAGCAATAATGATACTCAGAATCACTGCGCTTACTAAAAGTTCAATTAAAGTAAAACCCCTCATTAATAATCAGTCATTTGAGTTTTTAACTCTATATATCTGTCTCTTACGCTGCGGTCCTTCCAATTAACTCTCACATAAATTCCTAATGGATCTCCTGCGCTCTGGCAAGAACCCAAACAGGAACTACAAGGAGAATTACAGCAACAAACAGTTATATTCTCATTGGGTAAAACCTGAAAGCTCGTAAAATTTCCACTATCAATTTTTGCTTTTATACTCTGGAGAGTTCCTGCGTTTTTTATCTCTTCCATTATATACTGGGCATGACTTGTGGCAACGCTAAGGTTGCGGTTTGCTTCATTTAAAATGATGCAATTGATAAAAAGGAGTAACAGTCCGCTTAGGACAAACGCTAAAATTGCCGCAGCCAATAAAAGTTCCGATAAAGTAAAACCTTTATTTGACAATTTCATCACCTGAATCCGCGGGTCCTGTAGAATTGTACCTGATTACCCCCGTCTCATCCATATAAAAATATTTGCCTCTTAGTAAACCTGTAGATATGGGATTGGCATTCACAGTAAATTGGTCGCTACTGACAAGCTTATAAACAAATTTGTAACTCTGTTTTTCTCCAGAAGCAAGGGTCGAATCCAAATACGGCGGAGTAGTATTGCTAAGGTCGGCTAGCGCTTCTGGATACTGATCTTGATTAAGATGATAGAGCTGACAGGCGTTATTTATCGACCTTAAATTCCCTACCGCGGTTCCTTCGTTAGCGTTAACGCGTGAACGTAAAATATTTGGCGCAGCCATTGTCGCCAAAATGATTACCAGGGCAACTATAATCAAAATTTCCACTAAAGTAAAACCACCTTGTCTCATATCCTCACTCCTTTTTTGTGCATTCTTCAGAGACAAATACTCCACCTGTGGTTACCGTATAGATGATTTTACCACTTAACTTGCAACCAACCGGCATAGCAGAACAACTGTATCCTGAAGGCTCAAGACGTGAACAATTATAATTATAACCTTTCACAGGAGATTCGGCAATGTAGTCTGTTCCAAGATAATGGGGATTCTTCTGGGTTAAATCAGAAAAATTTGATGGAAAGACTCCTTGATGATCCTTGGCATAGTTCTCCAAGGCAGTGGAGATTAATTTTAATGTAGATTGGGCATTAGATTCATTTTGAACAATATTTATTTTTATTATTCGCTCAATCGCAATCCTCAAGACAAGCGTTGCCACCGCAATAGTAACCATTAAAGTAACGAAACTACGGGCCCTGTTATTAATAAATCTTCTCATTTGTTTATTTATTAATATGTAACTTAAATAATTGTCACATAACTACTAAAGAGAATTTTAACACAAAAAAAAAATTGCGCAAGTAAAAAATAAAAAACCCCGCACCTTATAAGTGTGGGTGCGGGGCAATACAAAAACTTATACTTTAAGCACTACGGACAAGACGGGGCTGTTCCACCAGAACCCGACTTTAAAATTCCACCTGTGCATATACTGAATGATCTTGTGCCTGTCGTGTTAACAGTCGCAGGTGTTGCCTGACAGGTATAACCGGTACTGGACATACTGGTACAGTTGAAGTTATATCCCTGCCTAGTGGCATCGGTATAATCCTCGTTCAAATACTTGGGAGTCGCACTGGTTAAAACAGTAATGTTGCCAGGATAGTTCCCACTATTTGCCGCAGCATAACTTTCGCAAGCCGTAGAAATTGTTCTTAAGGTGGCCTGGGCATTCGTCTCATTAGCATTAACTCTGGCTCTCAGCAAACCAGGTATAGCAATTGCTGCCAACAAGGCGATAATTGCTACTACAATCATGATTTCAACGAGCGTGAAACCTCTTTTCTCCATTCTCAAAAACCCTCCTTTCTAAGGTAGAATTGACTTCTTGCGCTCTTAATTAGGCCTCTTGTTTGCTAATTTATAAATTATAACTTCTGGTTTTTGTTGTTAAAAGAGGTTTATTTTAAGCGCTAGTCCCCTTGATTTAACTTTATATTTTATATCACCTCCTTTTTCATTTGTCAAGCATAAAAAAACCTATTCCATCTGCGGAATAGGTTATCTTAACTTTAGATTAATAAAAGATTATAAGAACTTTATATTTTAATTTCTTCTATTCCTCGCAAATGGCTTCTTGTCCCTTCCTAATAAAAGTATACCATATAATTAAACGTGCTTCAATGTTAGAGGTTAATTTGAAACCAATCTATGGTCTTTTTAAGACCCTCTACTAATTCTATCTTTGGCTGCCACCTAAGAATTGTTTTGGCTTTGGTAATATCGGGCTGACGCTTGCGGGGATCATCAAGAGGCAAGGGTTTAAAAATTATTTTACTTTCTGTACCGGTTAACTTAATTAATAATTTCGCCAATTTTAATATTGTAAACTCGTTAGGATTCCCTAGATTTATTGGCTCGTTTAAATTTGAATGCATTAGCCTCAATATTCCCTCAATTAAATCGTCGATATAACAGAATGAACGCGTCTGCCTGCCCTTCCCATATACAGTTATGGGTTTGTTATTTAAGGCCTGGCAAATAAAATTCGGGATTACCCTGCCATCGTCTAGGCGCATCCTTGGGCCATAGGTATTAAAAATCCTGGCAATCCTTGTATCTATCTTATGCACTCGATGATATCCAATAGTTAATGCCTCAGCAAAACGCTTGGCCTCATCATAACAGCTCCTTATACCTACCGGGTTAACATTGCCCCAGTAACTCTCTGGTTGCGGATGCGCTAAAGGGTCCCCATAAACTTCCGAAGTGGAAGCGAGCATAAATCCAGCTCTTTTTTCTCTCGTCAGTTCTAAAGCGTTATATGTACCGCAAGAGCCCGCCTTTAATGTTTGAATAGGAAATTTTAAATAATCGACTGGGGATGCGGGCGACGCAAAATGTAAGACATAATCAATCTTTCCCTTTATATGAATATTTTCTGTAACATCATGTTTTATAAACGTAAAATTTTTATCCTTTAATAAGTGCTCTACGTTTTTCAATGCACCAGTAATAAAATTATCTAAACAAATTACTCTAAATCCTTCAGCGAGTAACTTATCACAAAGATAAGAACCGATAAATCCTGCGCCACCAGTAATAACAGCGATTTTTTTTCTCATTTTATAATTTTACGACTTTGGCTGCCTTACCTTTAGCGTAAACGTTACGGGTGTCAAATATAAGCTTAGAGTTCCTTAATATAAAGTTATAATCCAATGTGGAGTGGTCGGTAGCAATAATAGTGCAATCAAATTTATTCAGATTATTTTTGGTTAATTTTATGGATTTAAGATTAATGTGGTTAAATTTCAAATAAGGGATGAGGGGATCGCAATATGAGACATTAATTTTTCTCTTCGCAAGAATATCAATAATATCTAAAACTGGTGACTTCCTTAAGTCTTCTACATCCTTTTTATACGTAACGCCAATAACCAAAACCTTTGTTCTCTTCAGCTCTTTAGCCTTTCTCTTTAGTAAATAAGTTACTCTTTCCACTACATATTCCGGCATATACGTGATAATATCAGAAGCTAATTTAATAAAGCGGGATTTAAACCCAAATCGTCTTGCCTTCCAGTAAAGATAAAGTGGGTCCTTGGGGATGCAATTATGCACCACAATACCATAGGAAGTAACAAAAGTATGTGGCTTCTCTGTCTCTATAGAATAGACCCAATCTCCTCTTACTGCGGAAACGGATTTAACCTTTACTGTCGCGAATTTAAATTTACTAAATCTCTTAAAGGTCTTATTTTTAGGTCTATTTTTATTTAACCTTAAATACCTCTCAATGATTTCTTTCTTTTTACCAGCAAATAGGTCTTTGCAGAATTTCAGTTGATTGTAACCATAAATAGAGACTGTGTACTTACGCTTTTCAAGGGTAGACACGATATTTAAATCGTGCAATAAAATAATTAATTGTTGGAATAATTTTTTGCTGGAAGTAAAAAAACTAATGTGTGCCGTATTTACATTATGGAAGTACTCTTTTTCATTCCTGCGGTATCGCCATTTACCAAAAAAATGCTCTACACAGGCATCGCCACGGAATATACCAGAAAGTATGGCTTTTTTCTTTTCTCGACTTAAACTAAAAACTCTTTCAGGAATATGCATATTATAGCAGTTCCTGCCGCAATCCAACACCTCGTAAATTAAGAATCCGAAAAGATTGGAAGAAACCTTTATGCAGGATGTATGCCATGCTTTAGATTCATAAACCGAAACCCTTATGCCTAACCGATACAAAATGTTTATTACATCCTCTATATACTCTTTTTCCGAGCGATTAAAACTAAATCTTATCCTGGCAGATTTATCTTTGGTATAGCAGCCTTCACTTAAATAGTAACCAATAAGACGGCAGAAATCCTTATCCAGGTTTATCTTTGCGGGCATTTCACTATAACTAGACCCACGGCCCGTTGCCAATTTTACCGTCCGATGATCAACCTTGCATAACTTCTCTAAGGCATAAAAATATTTTAAGGGCAGGGTATTCTCTGATAAATAATCCCAAAGGCAATCTGGAAATTTATTCTTATTATCTTGGCGTAAAATATATTTTATCTGCCGGGCATAATCCCTCCATAAAAACCCTAAGGGCTTAACCCGTACTCTGTCTATTAGATATTGTCCCTTTTGCTGGATTTCCTTTAAAAGATCTATTTCAATATCAGAGGGATTACGTTGATTATTAAAAGAAGGTAGATTAAGAGCTATGGGTAGATTATCGCCCTTCCGCAAATCTCTAGCATACTTTAAATGCCATCTGTTATTGCTGTACACAAATATAGGATGCGCATCAGTTACCTTAATACAACGCCTATCTTCAGTTAATATATTAATCATCTGCCCAGAATAAGGCCTGGCTGAAGCAGCGATAACTTTTTTAAATACACTTCTTTTTTTTACAGGATCAAAGGATAATACTTCTACGTCGTTATCTTCGGTATTCTGGATATGCTTGATAAAATCAGATATGCACATAATCTTTAATGAATCCTTGTTTTTAACATATAATGTTTCATTTCTGTCTAAACAGTGGCCGCCCACCCCCGGACCAGGATAAAAAGGCATAAAACCAAAAGGCTTGGTTCTGGCCGCCTCAATTATCTCCCAGATATCCATATTCATTTTATGGGCCATCATAGTCAATTCATCTATCAAGCCAATATTAATTAACCTAAAGGTATTCTCTAATAACTTTACTGCCTCAGCCACTTTTGCCGAAGATACAGGTATAACCTTATTCACTATATTCTTATAAATTAAAGTGGCTAACTTTGTGGCCTCTTTACTGACACCGCCTACTACTTTGGGAATTTTATCCAAGGGGTAAGCCTGGTTACCCGGGTCTATCCTTTCAGGAGAAAAACATAGATAAAAATCTTTATTATGTTTCAGGGCATTTCGTTCAAGTAAAGGTAAAATTACCTCTTCGGTTGTACCAGGATAAGTAGTACTCTCCAGAATAATTAAACTACCTCTTCTTATATTCCGGGATATAGATATTACTGCATGTTTAATATAAGAAATATTAGGATAATATTTTCTCTTTAAAGGTGTAGGCACACAGATTATAACCACATCAACTTCTTTTAAGGCAGTAAATTCACCTGTAACCCTAAATTTTCCTGATTTTAAAACCTGCTTTAATTCTCTGTTGGTTACATCGGTTATGTAAGATTCCACTCTTCTAATGTGGCTTAATCTATCTTTATCTATCTCTATACCTAAAACAGAAAATCCTTTTTTAGCAAATAAAACTGCTAAAGGTAGCCCCACATAACCCAAGCCCACAATAGCAATTTTAATTTCTTGCTTAGAGATTCTTCTTTCAAATTCCTTAAGGAATCTATCCATATTTACCCCTGCCAATCCCTATGTATCTGAAGCCCAATTTTTTCAAAGTCCTTGGATCATAAATGTTACGCCCATCAATAATTAACGGTCTCTTCAATAATCTTTTAATTTTGACAAAATCTAACTCCTTAAATTCGTCCCATTCTGTAACTATTAACAGGCAATCGCAACCCATACATACCTCATATGGATCTTTACAAAATTTAACCTCGCTAAGAACGCTCTTTGTTTTTTGCATGGCCGAAGGATCGTATGCCCTGATACTGGCGCCTTCTTCATACAAAGACTTAATTATCTCTATCGAAGGGGCATTGCGGATATCATCAGTATTTGGCTTAAATGATAGCCCCAATACACCTATCGTTTTATCTTTAATAATCCACAGGGTATCCTTTATTTTATCTAAAAAGAAGTTTTTTTGCTGCTGGTTTATCTCTTTAACGCCCTTGAGCAATTCAAAGTCGTAACCTAATTTTTCTGAAATCTTAATAAAGGCATCTACATCCTTAGGAAAACAGGAACCACCGTAACCAATCCCAGCATTTAAGAAGTCTGGGCCTATTCTTTTATCTAATCCCATACCATTTGCTACTTCTACTACATCTGCGCTAACCTTATCAGCAATACGCGCAATAGCGTTAATAAAAGATATCTTGGTAGCCAAGAAAGAATTGCAGGCGTGCTTAATTAACTCTGCGCTCTTTATATCCGTAATTACCAGAGGCGCATTTAAAGGTTTATATAACTCTACAAGTATATCCTTAGCTTTCTTTGATTCTACTCCAATTACAATTCTATCTGGGTGCATAAAATCAAAAATAGCAGAACCTTCCCTTAAGAATTCCGGATTTGAAGCAACATCAAAGTTAATTTTTTTTCTAATGTAAGTCTCTATAGTACGCCTGACCCAGTTACCAGTCTCAACCGGAACAGTGGACTTTTCTACAATGAGACGATAGCCAGTCATATTTATAGCGATATTACGGGCTACGCTCTCTATCCCAGTAAGGTCTGCCTCTCCATTATCCAAAGAAGGTGTGCCAACAGCAATAAAGATAACCTCAGACTTATTTACCGCCTCTTTAATGCTCGAGGTAAACTTAAGCCTTTCTCTTTTAGTATTTTTATGGATTAATTCTTCTAGTCCGGGTTCATAGATAGGGATAACACCTTTCTTAAGGAGGGTGATTTTCTTAATATTATTATCCACGCAGATAACTCTATTGCCCAATTCAGCAAAACAAGCACCTGTAACTAGACCTACGTAACCAGAACCGATTATGGAAATATTCATATTGACTCCTCAGTATCAAAGTATCATGAAATCATTGACACATGACACTTGATACATCTTTAGGGACTTGATTGTGAACCAGATTTAGGACCGTTGTAACTCTGATTGAAACCGAATTCTGTCTCAGGGAATGCTTTTAATCTAAACGCACACCAGATGGCATGACCACCGTCTTTTTTAACGTTATAAGTAATATCCATTATCCAACAATGTAAATCTCTTGATATAGTATATTCTTGTTCCAAGAGGCCTCTTATCAATGTAAGGTCGCGGCCGATGTTATACCTCTGGTAAGCGGAAAATTTCCACTTAGGATTTAACCGCCAGGTAAAACTTGTGGTTATCTCATTACCGCCTTTTCTCTGATAGCGTTGTCCTATACCAAAAGAACGCTCTTTACCAAAATCAAAATTTATATCGTAATTTGCATCCGAAAAATAGTTACGGTCATTACTGTAAGTGGCATCGGATTCTATTCTTAACCAAGAGTAAGGTATTAACTTCAAATCAATAAGCAGGTCAGAAAAGCTACTTTTGCTTTTATTATTGGTTGCAGGATCAACCGAATAAAACGCGTAAGCAGAACTCAACCTTAAATCAACCAAATCTACACTCTGGTCATTTCTCTTGGTCTGTAATTTATTGGAAAGTTCCAAGGCAAGCGAATTATTAGTGGCTATGGCATCTATAGCGTCAATCTGTTTAATTTTCAAACTGGACACGCTGGGTTTATGGTTATAAGAATAACCGATTGAAGGCGTAATAATATGCCTTAAACCATTTATATCCATCCCGAGAATTTTTGTTTTAACATCATAGAGTCTAAAAAATTTTGTGCTTGTATCTACGCCTGTATAAAAGATAGTGCGTATAGGTAATGATTTTCCGTCGGCACCTTTATCGTAAACCGTCTCCTGATCGGCTACAAAAGGGCTTACCCTAAGAAATCCCAATTTCATCGGTAGAGAAAATTTATTTTTAGTATCAAGTCTGGTTACGTTTTCGGTATAACCCAGAGGGTCTACTTTCTTATTTAACTGTCCGAACGAGCTACTATTTTCTAAATAAATAGGCACGCCCTCAAAAAGCCGATAATCAGGTAAACTGTATTGTATCTCTGGTGTTTTTTCTATCTGGTCAAACCAGCGGTTAGTGCGTTTTTGGACCAGGAAATTTACACTAGAGTTATCAAAAGAACGACTTAACAAAATATATGATAATGGCTGGGAATCCTTCTCATATTCCCTAAAGAAATAATCCTTAAGAAAATTATTGGTATTTCCAAGGAGCTTTCTCTTCTCATCTCCAATTTTGTAGTACTCCGAGATTAATTTTGTCCTTTCATCTATATCCCATCTATGCCTTAAGCGCAGGAGGTATCTCTGAAACTCTCCTGGTTCATTGGCGGGGTGGCTGGATAATCTCTCTTGCGTATAATAAAATTTGAGGTCTCCCTGGCCATATTGGTGAGTATCGTAATTAGCGCCGAAGCCTTCGGCTATACCGAGTTTATTTCGATAATCAAAATATATCCTGCCCCCCACATTATCGCTTAACCTATATTTCCAGGCAGTCAATAAATAAGTACCCCAGTCTTTACTCTCACCAGGCATCAACTGTACATGCATAAGGGGGTCTTTGAGGTTATGGTCATATTGAGGAAGATAAAGTAGAGGGATTTCTCCTACATAAAAAGTGGCATCTTTGGTTTGTATTTTATCTCCCGGGAAAAAATCTACTTTGCGTGACTTTATACGGTAATGCGGATTATCGAAGCTACAGGTAGTTACATAACCCCTTATAGCCAGAAATTCATCTTCACTTACCCGCTGGATTTTTTCTGTTTTACCAAAATATGGGTTAGACCTAAATCCTGAATTGATAATTACCCCCGTCTTGGTATTAAAATTATAGATTATTTTCTCTCCCTCTATTACTCCTCTTTCATCCTCTAATCTAACCTCTCCTTCGGCCACTACATCTTTTGTCTGGGTATTGACGGTAATTTTCTTACAGGTTAATCTTGCTCCTTTGTAAATTATTTCTACGTTACCGCTGGCGGTTACCTCTTTTGCGTCAGTTGAATATTCCACCGTATCACCGTTGACGATAATAGACTGCTGCCTAGCCTCTTGGGCATATAACTTGTAGAGTATAAAGCATAGAGTGTAGAGCGTAAAAAATAATAGGATTAAAAATATCTTCAGAATTTTAGATTTCATTTAGGGATTTTCTTATAATCTTCCAAGAATTTTTGAATACCAATATCAGTAAGGGGATGCTTTATGAGTTGCTCAATAACTGCAAAAGGCACCGTAACTACATCCGCACCCATTAAGGCAGCATCAACTACATGCAACGGATTACGCACTGATACTACGATAATTTTAGTCTTAAAACCATAATTTTTGTATATGGTTTTAATCTCTTTAATCAAATCCATCCCGCGCTCGCTTATATCATCAAGCCTACCTACAAAAGGTGAAATATAATCTGCACCGCTTTTTGCAACTAATAGTGCTTGAGAGGGGGAAAAACAAAGCGTAACATTAGTCCTTATACCTTCTTTAGAGAGAATTCTTACTGCCTTCAGACCTTCTTTATTAAGAGGTATCTTTATCACGATGTTTTTGGCAATCTTAGAGAGTTCCCTGGCTTCGCTGACCATCCTTTCTGCCTCAAGACTTATAACCTCAGCGCTTACCGGACCGCAAACAATGGCACAAATCTCCTTCAATAATTGCAATGCGGGTTTGTTTTCCTTTGCAATTAAAGTAGGGTTAGTCGTTACGCCATCTATTACTCCCAGGTTTATCGCTTCTTTTATCTCTTCGACGTTAGCAGTATCAATAAAAATTTCCATCAACTTATTCCTTCTCTGACTAATATAGCTGCTCCGATTAATCCCGCATTATTACCCAATTTGGCTTTAACCACCTTTACATGTCCAGCTGGGACAGTCATTGCGCGCTTTAGAATAGTCTCTTTTACCTCATTAAATAATACTTTACCCGCATTAGCCACCCCTCCACCGATAACAATAATATCAGGGTTAATAAGATTAATGACGCCTACCAATCCAATTCCCAGGTGTCTTGCAACCCTCGCCCAAATTGCTCTCGCCTTTCTGTTTTTGGTGTTTGCAAGATGGCTTAATTCTTCTAATGATACATTCCGCTTAAAGGACCTTCTTGCTTCTTTTAAAATGCGCTTATTACCAACGTAGGCTTCAAGACAGGCAACTCCTCCGCAATTACAACGTGGTCCTCTTTCGTTAATAGGAATGTGGCCTATTTCTCCCGCAGAAAAATTTGAACCTCTATAAAGTTTTGAATCAATTATAATACCACCTCCTACCCCCGTACCCAAAGTAAGGCAAACTGCATTCTTATAACCCTTGGCTGCTCCTTTTCTAAACTCTGCCAGAGCCATTAAATTGACGTCGTTATCCAAGAAAATCGGAAATTTTAGTTTTTTTTGGAGAATTTTTTTGAGATTTACGTTATTCCAACCTGGGATATTGGGAAAGAAATGCACTATACCTTTTTCTACATCTATGGGACCGGGCAAGCCTAACCCTATGCCCAGTATGTTTAGTCTCTTAAGTTTATTATTGTTTATAATTTTATTTATGAAATTTATAATTACAGAAATCAATCTTTTTTTATTCCTAAAATGTGTGGTATCTAAATATTCCTTAACCTTAATACGGTACTTAGAATCTAACAAAGCAATCTTTAAATTTGTGCCTCCGAGGTCTACTGCAATAATAAACTTTTCTGCCATAGACAGTAATTTTATCCTAAAGTAAAACTAATTGCAAGAAATAAAGTTAGTTATTTTTTGTTATTATGTCTGACCATGGACGCAGACCCTATTTCTCCCCTCCTGTTTTGCCTTATAGAGGGCCTGGTCTGCCTTGTCAATAAGAATATTTATGCTTGAACCATCTTCAGGAAAAGTAGAAATGCCTATGCTTATTGTGGCTTTCAGGTTTTCATCATAAACTCTAATATCTTTACTTTCTATAGCAAATCGAATACGTTCAGCAGCAAACTTAGCTCCTTCTTTATCAGTTTCCGCCAGGGCAATGGAAAACTCTTCCCCTCCGTATCTTCCTAATAGATCTATCTGGCGAATATTTTCTTTAATAGTTTTGGATACCTCTTTTAATATTGCATCTCCTACGAGATGCCCATAGCGGTCGTTATAATCTTTAAAATAATCAATATCAATCATCAAAATAGAAAAATTGTATTGTAATCTTTGCGAACGTTCTATTTCTTCATTTAATCTTTCCATAAGGTACCTACGGCTAAAAATTCCAGTTAGGCTATCCGTAATAGCTAACTCTTGAACCCTTTGATATAAAATGGCTCTTTTGACTCCTAGAAAAAACTGTTGGGCTAATATATGAAATTTTTCTTTATCTTGCTCCCTCACGCCACTTACAAGCAACTCTCCAATAAAATGCTCTTCTATCTTTAATGGTACAACTGCATAGTCATGATACTCTGATAAATCTACTTTGCCCTTAACAAATTTACAGTCACCTATCCTTATATATTTCTTTACCTGTCCACAAAAATTATTAAATACCTGAACCTCATCTAAAGATTTACAGATTTCTTTGGTTATATCATAAAGTGCGATGGTCTCTTCAGTATTGTTTGTCAAAATAGCAAGTTCATTTTTTAATTCTGAATTCTGCAAAGATAATTTATTATATTCCTCTCTAATACCTTCGTAGTGGTCCTTTGCTTTTATAAAGTATTTATAC
>CAYOMI010000027.1:0-13507 GCA_964405005.1 uncultured Planctomycetales bacterium
CATTTATACGTAGAGAAGTCTGGGATATACTCCTAATCTCACCTGCCAGACCCACCTCTCCCAAAACCACTACCTCAGACATAACCAGTTGTTCGCGAAAGGCCGAGGCTATTGCCACTGCTACTGCCAGATCTGCTGCGGGGTCCTCTATCTTTATACCTCCAGCAACATTGACAAATATATCTTCTGCCTCTAACTGCAAACCTACTCTTTTTTCCAAAACCGCGATTAATAAACTTAGGCGATTATAGTCAAATCCCTGCGCACGCCGACGGGCATAACCAAAACTGGATTTACTCACTAATGCCTGTATTTCTACAAGAAGTGGCCGCGTCCCTTCTAAAACAGAAACTACCACCGACCCTGAAACATCTTTGGGTCTTTCTGATAAAAATATTTCTGATGGATTCCTCACCTCCTTAAGACCATCGGCCCCCATCTGAAAAACGCCGATCTCATTGGTTGAGCCGAATCTGTTTTTTACGGCGCGTAAAATCCTATATATGGAGAATCTATCTCCTTCAAAATAAAGCACAGTATCAACAATATGCTCCAGGACCCGGGGGCCGGCAATCGTGCCTTCTTTAGTTACATGACCGATAATAAAAATGGATGTCCCTTTAGTCTTTGCCAACTGTGTCAGTATCCCAGCACATTCCCTTACTTGACTGACGCTGCCCGGAGAAGAACTTATTGTCGGCTCAAAGATTACCTGTATAGAGTCAATAATTACTACGTCAGGCTTAATCTTATTTATATACTCGACAATTAATGATAAATCCGTTTGATTTACTATATAAAGGTTGTTCGAATCAAAAGAACCTAAGCGCTTAGCCCTTAATTTTGTTTGAGTTGCCGACTCTTCACCACTCACATAAAGAACAGTTCTCTCCTGCCTAGCAAGCGAATTTGAAACCTGTAAAGAAATTGTAGACTTACCAATACCGGGGTCTCCACCAATCAATATTACCGAACCAGACACAACGCCACCGCCTAAGACCCTATCCAGTTCTGCTATCTCTGTCTTTAATCTACTGCTTTCTTTAACTGTTATGTCTTTTAACAGCACAGGCTCGTCTTTATATAAAGCGGTTCTTTCCTTGGTTTTTAGAGAAGGTGCTGCATAATCCTCTTCGACAAAGGAATTCCAGTTATTGCAGTCAGGACATCTGCCTAACCACTTAGGTGATTGATAGCCGCAGCTCTGACAGGTGAAGATAGTTTTGGTTTTCATTCGAAAAGGTACTATTATTTGTCTTCGCTTTTCCAGAGTAGCTTCCAGGGGTGTTTTCTGAGGTCCACTACCATTGCCTCCAGTTCCTTATATATGGCATCATCGTAGAGAAGTTTTCCTACTGTGCCTTCTTTATTTTTTATTTTCACGATGCTTTCATCTACATTCTCGGCAATACGCTTGGCCAATACCCCAACCTCATGCATAGGCATAGGGTCCTCTCCTACCAAAGATTGATTGGCAGACATGCAATGCTGATAATCTTTTCCAGGCATAACCTCTAAATATTTTTCACCCAATAGCCCAAGGGTATTTACCCAAATCTGGGAATCCACAGGAATTCTGATATCATTTTGCACCCAGCATACTATCTGAACTTTAGTTTTAGATTCTTCGGGGATAAAGATAAATTTTATGGCCTTGACTTGACCCACCTCAACCCCGGCAAACCTGACCGGCGCACCGATTTTTACGCCGTTGATAAAGTTAAAAATAAAATTAACCCGGTAACCCGCAGTCCAGGTCCTGAAGTTACCTATGGATAAAATGAATATGACAAAAATTATTAGGCCTATAAAAACAAAAATCCCTACTTTTAATTCCAATTTTGTTTTACCGAATATCATTTTTCTCTCCTTTTCTATCTAAAACGTTCCAGCGTTTCAGTTATCGGCCCTTGAGCCAATCCATTTATAAACTGGTGTACTATAGGATTATCGGTATTCTGAATTTCCTCGGCTGTACCTTCAGCAATAATTTTACCGTGATACATCATGGCTACTCTATCTGCCACTCTATATGCGCTCTTCATATCATGAGTAACCACGATGGAAGTAACTTTTAATTTATCATGCAGACTTCTGATTAATTCATTGATGCTATCAGCGGTAATGGGGTCAACCCCGGTTGTAGGCTCGTCATAAAGTATAATCTGAGGTTTTGTGCATATGGCCCTGGCCAGGGCTACGCGTTTCTTCATACCGCCGCTTAATTCAGAAGGCATTAAATTGCCTATTCCGCATAAACCCACTAAAGACAACGACTCCTCCACTCTCTCCAGTAATTCCTGACGACTGATACGCATATGTTCAATTAAACCAAACCCTACATTTTCAGCCACGGTCATAGAATCAAAAAGCGCGCCGCCCTGAAAAACCATACTGACCTTCATTCGAATAATATCCAGTTCTTTACCGTTTAATTTTGTAATATCCTGACCATCAACAATAACGCGGCCGGTATCGGGTTTTAGTATCCCCACAATGTGTTTCAATAGAACACTCTTTCCGCAACCTGAACGGCCGATAATAACCTTGGTCTGTCCTTCTTCTACTTTAAGGCTAAGATGATTAATAACCTTATGGTTATTAAAAGATTTACATAAACTTGCGATTTCTATCATTTCTTTTGCCATCGCCAATTTTATGGAAAGATAAAATAGAATAAAGCCGTGAACAAACAATCAGCAATAATAATCATAATAAATGTTGTGACTACGCAGCGCGTCGTAGCCCGCCCCACGCCTTCGGCGCCACCCTCTACATTAAACCCCTCATAACAACTTAAAAAGCAATAATCATACCGAAAAATATCGTCTTAAACAATCCGGTAAGCAAATCTTTATGTAACAACGATTCGAAGGTAACACTTAAATACATACTTGAGGATATCCCCAGCTTACCGACGCAGATTAAATAACTGCCGAATATACCAATTGTATCGGCGTAGAGCGTCAATATAGGCACGGTAATAGTTAGCGCTAAGAAGCGGGGAACAACTAAATATTTTACCGGATTTGTTGCCAGCGTTTCCAGGGCATCTATCTGTTCGGTAATCTGCATTGAACCTAACTCCGCAGTAATCGCAGCACCCACCCTGCCTGCTACCACAAGTGCGGTTATAACCGGACCTAATTCTCTTACTATAGAAAGGGCGACCAGGCTTGAGATATATATTTCAGAACCTATACGTTGCATAAAATATGCGGTCTGTAGGGCAAGAATAAACCCAATAAATAAAGACACTAGTGAAATTATAGGAAGGCTGTCAAAACCCGCCTTTTTAGCCTGTTCAAATATACGGTCTTTCTTTAGCGGTGGGATGAAGACCCAATATAAAGTTTGCAGCACCAAACTAGCCAAGCCGCCTAAGAAGTACATAAAAGAAATAATCCTTTTTCCTAAAACTATCAATAAATGTAACATTATTGAAAGATTAACTCCTCATTCTTGCGCAAAATCAGAACTTTTGAGCCTTCATGGAATCTTTTGGAAATTATCTCTTGAGCTAAGGGATCCTCCAAGAATCTCTGTATAGTTCTTTTTAAGGGGCGTGCCCCAAAAACAGGATCAAAACCTTTCTCGATAAGGAAATCTTTTGCTTCCTGACTGACTTCTAAGGTTATATTCTGGTCCTTGAGCCTTTCTGCCACAAAGCCCAATTCAATTTCAACAATATGCTGTAAATCTTCCTTTGCCAGAGGCCTGAAAACTATTATATCTTCTATGCGGTTTAAAAATTCGGGCTTAAATGTCCGCTTTACTTCCTCTAATAATTTCTCTTTCATCTCCTCATAGGTAATCTCATCTTTCTGGTCTTTAAAGCCCAAGGAACTGGTCTTACGAATTAATTCTGCGCCTACATTGGAGGTCATAATTATAATGGTATTTCTAAAATCCACCTTTCTACCAAAACTATCTGTAAGCCGTCCATCCTCAAATACCTGCAGAAGTAAATTAAATACATCGGGATGCGCTTTCTCGATTTCATCCAGGAGTATTACGGCATAGGGACGGCGTCTGACCTTTTCGGTAAGTTGCCCACCTTCTTCATAACCCACATATCCGGGTGGCGCACCAATGAGACGCGAGACATTAAATTTTTCCATATACTCTGACATATCTAACTGTAAAAGTGCATCTTCATCGCCAAACATAAATTCAGCTAAAGCGCGCGCAAGTAGGGTTTTACCCACGCCTGTGGGACCTAAAAAGATAAACGAACCTATGGGCCTCTTGGGATCTTTAATACCAGCCCGCGAACGCCGCACTGCATGGGCAATGGCACTGATTGCCTCATCCTGACCTACAACACGTCTATGTAGCCCATCTTCTATCTTTAATAATTTCTCGCTTTCCTTTTCCTCAAGCCTAAATATGGGAATACCTGTCCACTGTGAAACTATCTTGGCAATTTCTTCTTCCCCAACCTCAGGCCGCATTTTATCTTTTGCCTGCTGCCATTCTTGGTTGTGCTGTTCTAATTCCTGGCGCGCAAGTCTTTCTTGATCTCTTAAACTTGCGGCCTTTTCAAAGTTCTGCGACTTAATATAAGCTTCTTTTTCCTTTCTTAATCCTTCTACTTTTTCTTCGAGTTCTTTTATCTGCGGCGGAACAATCAAAACATTTAATCTTGCGCGCGAGCCTGCTTCGTCAATTAAATCAATGGCCTTATCTGGCAGGAATCTTCCTGAAATATAACGGTCAGCCAACTTTGCTGCTGCCTCCAGGGCTTCATCACGAAAAGTAACTCTATGGTGTACTTCATATTTATCACGCAAACCTTTAAGTATCTCGATAGTCTGTTCAACTGTGGGCGGTTCAACCATAATTGTTTGGAACCTTCTCTCTAATGCCGCATCCTTTTCAATATACTTTCTATACTCATCCATGGTTGTGGCGCCTATGCACTGCATCTCTCCTCGAGAAAGAGCGGGCTTTAAAATATTTGAGGCATCAATTGCTCCTTCTGCTGCACCAGCGCCTACAAGTGTATGTAACTCATCAATAAAAATAATTACATCCTGAGAACGCTTGATTTCTTCCATTACTGCCTTGATTCTCTCTTCAAATTGGCCGCGGTATTTAGTGCCTGCCACCATTAAAGCCAAATCCAAGACAATGATGCGTTTGTTCCTTAATACCTCGGGGACATTGCCTGCCACAATTGCCTGGGCAAGACCTTCCACAATAGCAGTCTTACCCACGCCTGCTTCACCTAATAGAACCGGATTATTTTTTGTCCTGCGGCTTAATATCTGAATAACTCTCTCTATTTCCTGTATACGATCAATGACAGGGTCGAGTTTATTCTCTCTTGCCAAAGCGGCTAAATCTCTACCAAAGGCATCTAGGGCAGGTGTCTTAGTTTTAACCTGCGGGCCTGTCTGGCCAAAGCTGGGTAATGCTGAACCCAGAAGTTCCATCACCTCATTTCTTACAGTATTTAAATCTAGTCCTAGGTTTAATAAAACCTGGGAGGCCACGCCCTCGCCTTCACGGATAAGACCTAACAAAAGATGCTCGGTGCCAATATAATTATGACCTAAAGAACGTGCTTCCTCCGCAGCCAATTCCAATGCCTTCTTTGCCCGCGGCGTAAAAGGTATGTCGCCAATAATTTGGGTGGCTGGTCCTGGCTGGACTAATTTCTCAATCTCCAAACGTATATTCTCTAACGACACGCCCATCTTCTGCAAAACCGCTGCTGCTACACCTTCACCTTCACGAATGAGTCCTAAAAGTATATGCTCGGTGCCAATATAATCATGATTAAAGCGCCTGGCCTCTTCCTTGGCTAAGATGATTACTTTTCGTGCCCGCTCTGTAAATCTATTAAACATTTTGCCTGCCTCCCCAAAAATCTATGTTTTTGTCACTAACCTATCCCTGATAATCTCTGCTCGCTTAACATCCCTTTCCTGAGAAGAAAGTTTCTTCCCTTCTATTTTCTGTAAATGCGCGGGTTGGGTAATAATAAATAACTCATTGATGCTGCGTCGGTCAATGTCTTTAAACATTCCTAAATCAACGCCCAATCTTACCATAGATAAAAGTTCGGTTGTTTCTTGACTAGATATAATGTGCGCGTTTCTAAGAATACCGAAACTGCGATACACTCTATCCTCTAACACGGCCTTATTGCGCGAAAGAATCAGGTTTCTTGCCTGACTTTCCTGGTCAATAATCTGCCTAATAAGACCACTTATATTGCTAATAATCTCATCTTCGCTGTATCCCAAAGATACCTGATTTGAGACCTGGAAAAAATTACCTGTTGCCTGCGTGCCTTCACCGTATAATCCGCGCGTGGTAAAACTCAACTTAGAAATTGCCGCCAACACCCGCTCAATCTGACGGGTCATCACTAATGCCGGCAGATGTAACATAACTGACCCCCGCAAACCAGTTCCTACATTAGTAGGACAGGCAGTCAAATAACCCCAGTCCGGCAAAAAGGCGAAATTTAATTCCTGGGCTAAAGAATTATCTATTTTATTAATAATATTAAAGGCCTCAAAGAGATTAAAACCTGACTGCATCACCTGGCATCTGATATGGTCCTCTTCATTAATCATAATCGAGATAATTTCATCATCGTCAATTACCAGGGCTTTATGGTCTGCCTTCTGGGCATGATCGTAGGACATCAAATGTCTTTCTACCAAGAATTGTTTATCCAGACTATCCAAATGCGACATTGTAAAAACAGTAACATTTTTTAGATAATCACTTTTGGTAATTGCTTCTTCGATGATCTCTAGTGTCTCTTCGCTTTGTTTTTTGTCAGCCCAATGCGGAAAAGGAGTCTTGGCTAGATTCCTCGCCAAACGTACACGGCTTGAGATAACAATATCTGAATTAGGGCCTGTTCCCTTAAGCCATTCACTGGTATTATTCAGTAGATTCTCGAGTTTCATTAAGGCTTCCTATCCTCATTATTTGCCTGCGATTGCTTTCTCTCTAATTCCTTTATCTGATCGCGAATCCCGGCTGCTTCTTCAAATGCCTCCATCTCGATTGCCCTCTGGAGACTTTTGCGCAATTCCTGTAAGTCCATTTTCTTTTGGGCAAGTGGGGCTACCTTAAGTGGCGCTTTACCAAAATGCATAACTGAACCGTGAATCCTTTTAAGCAGATAACCCAGATGTTTTTTAAAGGCAGTATAACAATCACCGCAACCCAGTCTGCCTATTTTTTTAAAATTAGCGTAGGTAAGTCCACAGTTTGCGCATTTTAAAGAAATTGCTTCTGCTGTTTCCTTTTCTTTAACCGGCTTCTCAATCTCCACCATGCCTGCTAAAAGGTCGCTTAGACCAAATTGCTGCTCCATCTGCGCAGATTTTTCTCGGGCGCATTCTTCACAAAGATGCAACTCGTTCATCTGGTTATCGATTATCTCTGTCAGATGCACGGTTGCGGGATTTTTGCCACAAAGATCACATAACATTCTCACTCCTTTATTCTCTGCACCAGGTGCCAAGCTAATCTCGCAGCGTCTGGTGGCTCAAGCGGGAACCTGTCCCACTTGGCTAATATCTAATTCCCTCGGTCTTAGTAAGTTCTCTAAACTTTTTCATCAGACTCAAAGTAATCTTGCCGGGTTTTCCTGTGCCAATAAGTCGACCGTCAACCTTTACCACGGGGATGACCTCAGCAGCGGTTCCAGTTAAAAAACACTCATCAGCAATATACAGTTCATGGCGCGTAAACACATGTTCATGAGTAGGAATCTTCATTTTCTTAGCTGTCTCCAAAATTGTATCACGGGTTACTCCTCTTAAGGCGCCCATGCATTCAGGAGGGGTATAAAGTTCAGCGGTTTTAACAATGAAAATATTATCTCCCGTACATTCGGCAATATAACCATCGTCATTTAACATCAGGGCCTCTTCACAGCCTGAATTTGTTGCTTCAATTCTCGCCATAATATTATTTAAATAATTTAAAGACTTTATTTGGGGATTTAATGCCTCGTGGGCAGTGCGACAGGTTGCTACAGTTATAATTTCCATTCCCTCTTTATACAACTTGGGCGGATAGAGTATAATCTTATCGGCAATGATAATTACCGTCTCATGCCCGCGGCATTTTCGGGGGTCAAGGCCCAGATCTCCTTCCCCGCGCGTAACAATCACCCGTAAATAGGCATTGTCCATTTTATTTTCTTTTAAAGTCTGAACTACTGCTTTAATAAATTGCTCCTTGGTTAAAGGAATTTTAAGCGTAATGCTGTGGGCGGACTCATATAAGCGGTCAATATGCTCTTTAAGTTTAAAAACTAAACGGTTGTAAACTCTAATTCCTTCAAACACCCCATCGCCATATAAAAGCCCGTGGTCAAACACAGAAATTTTTGCTTCACCTTTCTCGTAAAACTTACCATTGATATAAACTTTCATAACTCCTCCTTAACTGACTAAAATTCCGTCTTTTAAATGATAAACTTTAGCAACTATTTTAGCTAATTCTAAATTATGGGTTACCATTATTACTGTCATATTAGTCTCAGATTTTATTTTTCTAATCAGAGAGATTATTTCTTCTCCGGTTTTGGAATCAAGATTTCCGGTTGGTTCATCGCAGAGTAATAAGTCGGGTTTATTTATCAAGGCCCGGGCAATTGCTACTCGCTGCTTTTCTCCTCCAGAAAGCTGGTTAGGAAAATGTTCTAATCTCTGGGATAACCCCACTCTTCCTAAAAGTTCCCCGACTTCAACTTTTAAGTAATGATCGGTGGTAAATAGCCCTCGGCTGATTAATGCCGGCATTAATACATTCTCCCATACATTAAATTCCGAAAGAAGATGATAAAACTGAAAGACAAAGCCTATTTTTTGATTCCTTATTTTGCAAAGAGCGAAATCATCGAGTTTGCATAAATCCTGGCCTTCAAAAATAACTTTACCTTCGGACGGCTCATCCAAACCTCCTAATATATGTAACAGCGTAGATTTACCTGCGCCCGAAGGCCCAACTATCGCTATAAAGTCTCCTTTTACTATATTTAAATCTACGCCTTTTAAGACCTCAAGCGTTCTTTTACCGTTGGTGTAAACTTTATGAATATTTTTGGCTTCTAACAGATTCAATATTATTCGTACCTTAATGCTTCCACAGGCTTCAATTGGCCGGCCTTGCTTGCCGGATATATTGTAGAAAACAAGGTAATAAGTAATGCTGCTAACACAATTAGAAAAATATCCGGCCAGATTTCTATTACCACAGGCAATCTATCAATATAATATATATCCGCAGGTAATTTGATAAACTGGTATTTCTTAAGCAAAAGGCACAAACCAATCCCCCCCAAGGCACCGCTAAAGGTTCCCAGCGTTCCGATTATTAAACCTTCGTAGGTAAAAATCTTTCTTATATTAGCGGAATTCATACCTATCGTTTTCAGTACACCGATGTCTTTAGTTTTTTCTACCACCATCACGATTAATGTGCTGGCAATATTGAAAGCTGCAACTAATACAATAAGCGTAAGAATTATAAACATCGTAAATTTCTCCAGTTTCAATGCCGCAAAGAAATTCTGATTTGCCTCCATCCAGGTCTTCAGAATATAATCGAAATTCAAAAGATGAATGAGTTCCATCTTTACCTTATCAGCCAAATATAGATTATCCAGCTTTATGGCTATTGCGCTAATCTGGTTATCCATGCCCAGAATTTGCTGCGCAGTCTTCAAATTAGTAAACACCAAATTCATATCATAATCAAACATCCCCGAATTAAAAATTCCTATCACTTTAAGTTTTTGCTGTTTGCCTGATGGGGTATAGACAGTAATGTCGGAATTTATCTTCAAGCCCATATACAAAGCTAACTCTCTGCCGATTATGATATTATCCTGTCCTAAATCATCTATTTTGCCTGCGCTGAGATACTGCTTTATTTTTGTTACCTCTGCTTCGGTCTGCGGCTCTATTCCTTTGAGGTTAACAGCAAAGTAACGATTCACTTCCTTAATCAATATCTGACCCTGCACATAAGGGCTTACTGCCTGTATATGTGGTCGTCCTTTTAATTTTTCTAATATCTCTTTGTACTCATTGGTCTCTATGCCCTTGTAACCGGCAATGGTAATATGTGAATAATTACCCACGATTTTATCGCGTAAATCCCTGTCAAAACCAGTCATCACCGCAATAACCACAATTAAAGCTGCCACGCCTATAGCCACACCCAAAATAGAAATAAGGCTAATTAAAGAAATAAATTTCTCTTTTCTTTTGGTAACTAAATAACGCCAACTAATAAATAACTCTGTAATCATTTCTCTTGTTTGGGTCTTAATAAAGGGAATAATATTACATCTCTAATCGAGGATTGATTTGTAAGTAACATCGCTAATCTATCTATGCCCATCCCTAATCCACCTGCAGGTGGCATACCGTGCTCAAGCGCTAATATATACTCCTCATCAACCCTTTTTTTCTCTTCGGCACTTAATTCCTTAATTTCTTCTTCAAAACGCCTTCTCTGCTCAACTGGGTCATTCAACTCCGAATAGGCATTACCCACTTCCAATCCGGCAATATATAGCTCAAATCTCTCTGAAATTAAGGGATTATCTTTCTTGGTTTTGGCCAAAGGGCATAGATTAGTAAAATAATCCGTCACAAAGGTAGGATTCACATTCAAATCCTGCTCTAAGATATCTTCGATTATCTTAGCGACCTGAGAACGGCTAAGAATTTTGGCCTCCTTGGCAAGACCTTTGTTTTGTATTTTTTTTAACATAACTTCCGCATTATCAGAAGGCTCGATATCAAATTTATCTTTTACAATTTTAGCAAAGGAAATCTGCTGCCAGGGTAATTTTAAATCTATGTTTTTACCTTGATAAATAAAATTCGTCGCTCCTTGAACCTCTCTGACTACAAAAATAACTAACTCTTCGGATAATCTCATCATATCTTCATAATTGGCATAAGCACAATATACCTCAAGCATGGTAAATTCCGGGTTATGCTTTGTGGAGACGCCTTCATTACGGAAAGAGCGGTTTATCTCATAGACCCTATCCAGACCGCCTACCAAGAGCCTTTTTAAATATAATTCCGGGGCAATCCTCAAATATAAATCCATATCATACTCATTATGCCGTGTCTTAAAAGGCCGGCCGGCTGCTCCGCCGGCAATATCATGCATCATCGGCGTCTCCACTTCTAAAAAACCTTTGTTATCTAAAAAATCCCTTACGGCCTTAATAATACGACTGCGTGCCAAAAACACCTTCTTTACCTCTTCATTGGCAATTAAATCCAAATAACGCTGACGGTAACGCAACTCTATATCCTTTAAACCATGCCATTTTTCAGGTAAAGGTCTTAAGGCTTTCGATAGAATAACAAAATCTTCTAATTTTACCGTCGGCTCATCAGTGTGGGTCTTAAAAAGCTCTCCCTTGGCATTAATGATATCGGCAATATCTATATCATTAAGCATCTCAAAATTATCCTTACCCACAATATCCGCTTTGATGTAGAGTTGAATCTTAGCAGTTGCGTCTTTTAGGTCTAAAAATAATGCCTTTCCATGCAGACGCTTAGCCATCACTCGGCCGCAAAGACTTACTCTTTTGCCCTCCTGAAAATCGCTGAGGACCTTAGAAATAGCTAAATGCTCAGGCACCTGGCTGGTATATAAAACTACACCTTTAGCCTTAAGTGCCTCTAATTTAGCCCTTCTTTGGTCTATAAGTTCATTAATTTCCATAGATTTACAATTATATAGCAAATTT
Organism: uncultured Planctomycetales bacterium; assembly: GCA_964405005.1. Taxonomy (GTDB): domain Bacteria; phylum Omnitrophota; class Gorgyraeia; order Gygaellales; family Profunditerraquicolaceae; genus CAYOMI01. Next base: position 11,768 of record CAYOMI010000027.1, read on the forward strand.
CAAATTATGTCAATTAAAGAAAAAACCCGCCATTTTACCTTGACGGGTTTATTATCTGCACGTCGGTTACCTTTCTTATTCTTTATTTTATTATTTCTGCTTTTATTATTAATTTAATAATGGGTTGCTCAATACTATCAGTATTCAAATACACAAACTGTTTAGTTGGACCAGCGTAACCTTTAGTATTGAACTTAACCTCAATCTCGGTCTCCTCCTGCGGTAAAAGGAGTTTCTTTTTCACTTCAGAAGCCGTACAACCGCAAGAGGTACTTACATCCTTTATATTCAAAATCTTTGCGGATTCATTCCTTAAGGTAAATTTATGTGTTAAAACCCCTCCCTCTTTTACCTGGCCAAAATCCCAAGTATAAGGGTTTTCTTCTTTTTCTGCGCTGTCTATGCGGGTATCTTGCGCCGCATACATCGGTAGTAAAAAGGGTAAGAATAAAATACAGCATAAAATAAAAAATGTTTTTACCATCTTATGGCCTGCAAAGCAAAAATACCCCTAAACTGAAAAATAAAATAGCCATAAATAATTTCACGGTCAAAAGATGCTTTTTTAAAAAATTTGCAAATTGCTGCGAAGTAACACCCAAGAGGGCAAATAAAAATATTATTAAAAGCGGCACAATAAACATAATATTATAAAGCAAAAGGTAACCTAAGGCCTCTAATTTAAGATGCGTGGTCTTTAAAACGAATGCTATCGTGGGAAGATAAACCTGGCCGGTGCAGACTGCCTCTAAAATCGATACCACAAATCCCGTGATTAAGGCACTCAACATCAATTTAAAAATACGCCGTCTTCTATTTTGCCCTTGCGATTGTTCTGACTTATCAATTCTATAATGCAATCCGATTACTTTATGAATCTGATTCTTTACTGCCGGCGGTAATTGCAAAATCAGACCTTCGGTTTCTGCGGTTTTTTTAAATTTAAATAAGTCATAAAGACAAAGCAACCCTAGCAAGAAACTAAATATCCCCACAGAAAAATTAAATATCTTTACAAAAAACCAAAATCCCCTTAAGCGATAAAGGAAACTAAATAAACCCAGACCAATAAAAAGATAGGTGAGGAAAACCGCGGCTATAAAAGAAAGACCAATAATTATTAATTCCCGTTTTTTATAGCCCTGAAGGGCTAAAAAAGATATAAAAAATACAATTACAGTAAATGCACAGGGATTTATCCCGTCAATGAGACCGGCACTTATAATAGTAAAGGGGCGAAAGCCCCTGAAGTGTTCGATTAAATCTATTAAAGGTAAAGGTAAACCCTCTTGCGTTTTGTTGAGCGCCTCTGTGATAAAATGAATAAACTCTTTTTTAGACAGTCCGTCCGGGATTAAAAAATTACCTTCAAGATAAAATACAGGCACAACATTTTTTAGTTTTACACCGTATTTTTTCTGAAGACCTAACAGCAATTTATAATTCTGGACATCGGAAATATCCAGATATTCGACTTTAAGCCTATCCTTATATTTCTTTTCAATATAAGGCATTACTTCATTTTTTATCTGGTTACATTTATGGCACGCAGGAGAATAAAAAACTACTAATTTATGAAGGTTATCAGAAAATGCGTAATTATAGACAAAAAGGTTAACCGCAAGAAGAATTAAAATAAAAATGAATCTGATTTTCTTATTCATAAAATTCATTGACCCCCTTAACATTATAATATGGATAATCTCTAAGTCAACAAAAGGTATAGGGAATAATCTAAAT
>CAYOMI010000028.1:0-13451 GCA_964405005.1 uncultured Planctomycetales bacterium
AGATAAAGATTTAAGTCTACAAAAATTTACTTTTTCTTTAAGTGGCTGGGTTAAAGAAAAAGATTTAAAAAATTTAGAGCAGATAATTAGCGATAAGTTTAAAGGGGTAGCCATATTTATTTCTCAAACCAAAGCTGGTGAAGAAATCCCTATAGATTTAGAAAATAATCGTTTGATTCAACCCTTTGAATTCATTACAAAAATCTACGGCTTTCCTAAATATAATGAGTTAGACCCCACGCCCTTCTTGGCTCCCTTTTTCTTTTTATATTTTGGTTTCTGTGTCTCTGATGTGGGCTATGGCTTTATCTTGGCTTCGTTTTCCTGGTGGGTGCTTAAGAAATTTAGGTTGGGCCCTCAAGGCTTAAGATTCTTTCGCTTATTTCTATTCTGTGGTATCTCTACTATAATTATCGGTGCACTCACTGGCAGTTGTTTTGGAAATTTATTTGATTTGTTAGCAGAAAGCCATAAAATATTTATTCCTCTTAGGAAATTCAAGGATACCTTGGTAATTCTCGATCCTTTAAAAGAACCCACAAAACTTTTAGGATTAGCACTTTCTTTTGGCATAATTCAGGTCTGGTTTGGTAATATTGTAGCAGGCATGGGAAATTTTAAAAATAAACGTTATTTAGATATAATTTTAGACCAGCTACCCAAGCTTACTTTTTTATTTGGCTTAACCGGATTGGGGCTTATCTTCTTAAAATTATTAGATACTACCCACATCAATTTATTTAGATATGCCACATTATTAGCAGCGATAGTATTAATCTTTACCCAGGGCCGTGCGGAGAAAAATATTGGCGCAAGATTATTTTTTGGTATATATAATCTTTATACTGCTCTTTCGGGTTATTTAAGCGATATATTATCTTATAGCCGACTCTGGGCTTTAGGGCTGGTTACCGGTGTAATGGCAGGAACCATAAACCTGATTGCTCTACAGTGTAGTCAGATAATACCATCGGTAGTTCCATCTATTAATAAAATAGGTTTTATAAAAATTTTAATTAGCAGTGTCGTTCTTGTGACTATTTTTATTTTTGGTCACGCTGTATCTTTCTTAATGAATTTATTAGGAGCATTTGTGCATCCGCTAAGGCTCCAGTTTGTGGAGTTCTTTTCTAAATTCTTTAAAGGGGGCGGCAGCACCTTTAAGCCTTTTAAGGTAGAAACGAAATACATTAACCTAAGTTAACAAGGAGGCGAATATGGAACTCGGTTTAATCTTTGCAATTTTAGGCGCTGTAATAGTAATGGTTATTTCTGGTATTGGTTCAGCCATTGGCGTGGCTTTGGCAGGTCAGGCGGCTGCAGGAGTAATGAGTGAAGACCCAGAAAAATTTGGTCGCATGATTCCCTTGGTCGGTATTTCCGGAACCCAGGGCTTTTATGGTTTTCTTATTGGATTTTTAGTCTTAAACAAACTGAACCTTCTGGCTGAGCAGATAAAGATACCCACTTTGGCTCAAGGGCTACAAATTCTAAGTATATGTATTGTAGTAAGTCTAGTAGAGTCTATTTCAGCAGTCTGGCAGGGTAAGGTTTCAGTTTCCTCAATTTATATTGTAGCCAAAAAACCCGAAGAGGCAGGAAAGGCCTTAATACTGCCTATATTTGTGGAGATATACGCCATATTGGGTTTGGCAGCAGGATTTTTGTTATTGCTGGGAGTAAAAATTTAAATGAGTTTGGAATCTATATTAGAGTATATCTTGGCTGAGGCAGGACTGGAGGCAGATAAAATTATCCAGCAGGCTAATCTGGAGGCAGATAAAACTATCCAAGAAGCTAAAAAAGAAGCAGAGATAATTTATCGGGAGGCACTGGTTAAAGAAAAGACTCTTTATGAAAAGCAAAAACAAAAATTGCTGGTTGAGGCGCGGCTGGAGAGTAAAAAAGATTTACTTCAAGCAAGGCAGGAATTGATTAATGAGGCCTTGGAAAAACTAAAATTCGAAATTAAAAAAGATAAACTAAAAAAATACCGAGTCTTAAGCGATAAAATAGAAGAGGTGCATGAAGATATTGATTTTTACTTAGAAGAACTTCGCCTAAAATATGAAACGGAGATAGCCAAGATTCTTTTTACTTAAATGAAAAAAGCGTCAGTCTTAGATTATACCTTCGCAATAGGTAAGATTCGCAGCTTAGAGAGATTTTTGCTCAAAAATGAGATTTTTCAAGAGGCCATCGAATCAGACCTTTTTGGGGCTCTGCGGCTTTTCGCTGAATCCGACCTCTATAGTGATAAAATTCTACATGTAAAAGATAGCCAGCAATTAGAAACTATATTAAATCAGGAGTTGTTTAAAGTGAAAGGACTTGTGAGCGCTTTAATATTAGATAAGGAACTTATTCGCTTATTGGAAATAAATGATTTAAGAGAGATGCTAGGGATAATCAGAACTTACCAAAGTAAATTTTTAGAAGATTATCTTATGTATTTAATCGATATGCATAATATCAAGACTTTTTTACGACTTTATCTTTTAAAAGAGCCCCAAGAATTATTGAGAAAAAATTTAACCTGCGAAGGGTTTATCAAAAGAGAAGTTTTTTTAAATTTTTACCTAAAGGAGTTACCCGCTTTTTTACATCAACTTGAATATGTGCATAAAGATTCCGCAATTATTGACTACGCCTTTTATTTGGCTAAAGGTATCCGGAATTTAGAAAAAGAACGCTCTTTTATAGCCTTAGAAAAGGCAATTAATGATTTTATGATTACGGTTCTAAAACCAGCCAAATTTATAAGTTTTGGACCAGAACCAATATTGGCTTATTATTTTGCGAAAGTCAATGAGATTAATCTGATACGTTTAATTATTCTAGCAAAATTAAATGATGTATCAATTGATTTAGTCAAGGAAAGATTAAATGCAGTCTACGGTTGATAAAGAAAATGCCTTAGTGATTATAGGAGAGGAGGATGTGGTTTTAGGGTTTTCTAGTATGGGATTTAAGGTGTATGCCCTGAAAGAATTAAATGAGTTTAAAAGCATCCTTGATGAAGTGATAAATACCAAAGCCGGGATTTGTCTTATACAGGATTATATCTATAGCGCTTACCAGGAACACATAAATAATTATAAAAAATTACCCTTACCTGTTTTTATTCCCTTTTCTAGAACCGCTCAGACAGGTTTATTGGATAAGATAGTTAAAGATATACGCATAAGAGCAACTGGAGCATTCTAAATGACAAAACCTAAAATTATTAAAGTCTCAGGACCTTTAGTGGTTGCCAGTGGTTGTCGCGGCGCCAAGATGTATAATATGGTGCGTATATCAGAAAAAAAATTAATCGGCGAAATTGTTGAACTAAAAAATGATTTAGCATATATTCAGGTTTATGAAGAGACCTCAGGCATTGGACCGGCTGAGCCAGTTTATTTAACGGCAGAGCTTCTAAGCGTGGAATTAGGTCCGGGATTAATCAGCTCTATTTACGATGGAATTCAAAGACCACTTAATATAATAAGAAATATTAGTGGTGATTTTATTGCGCGGGGCATAGATATTCCTGCCCTTGATTATAATAAGAAGTGGCATTTTTTACCACGCCAGGAACTTGGTCAGAAGGTTGTAACAGGAGACATCCTAGGCATAGTTAAAGAAACAACTTTGATAGAACATAAAATTATGGTTCCTGCAGGAATAATTGGTGAAGTTATAGAGATAAAAGAAGGTGATTTTACAGTTAAGGATATTGTAGCTAAGATTAGAACTAATAATGGAATTAAAGAAATTTATATGTTCCAGCGCTGGCCAGTAAGAAAGGCCCGACCCATAAAGGAAAAATTTGCTCCGGATGAGCCACTTACCACTGGTCAGAGAATTATTGATACCTTCTTTCCTATTGCCAAAGGTGGAACTGCCTGTATTCCTGGGCCCTTTGGTTCAGGTAAAACCGTGGTCTTGCACGAATTTGCTAAATGGTCAGATGCAGAGGTTATTGTCTATGTGGCCTGCGGCGAAAGAGGAAATGAGACCGCAGATCTTTTATTAAGTTTTCCAGAATTAAAAGACCCTCGAAGTGGTCGGCCTTTACTTGAACGCACAGTAATTATTGCCAATACCTCCAATATGCCTGTGGCTGCTCGTGAGGCCTCTATTTATACCGGGATTACCATTGCCGAGTATTTTAGAGATATGGGTTATTCTGTAGCTTTGATGGCAGATTCGACTTCGCGCTGGGCAGAGGCATTACGTGAAATTTCTGGACGCCTAGAAGAGATGCCGGGTGAAGAAGGTTATCCTGCCTATCTATCTTCGAGATTAGCGGAGTTTTATGAGCGGGCAGGAAAAGTAAATTGTTTAGGTAGCGATAGACGCCTGGGTGCTTTGAGTGTAATGGGTGCAGTTTCCCCGCCGGGAGGAGATTTATCAGATCCAGTGGTACAGGCAACCTTGCGCGTGGTACAGGTATTCTGGGGCCTGGATGATAAATTAGCCAATGCCAGACATTTTCCTGCCATAAACTGGTTATTAAGTTATTCTTTATACCACGATAATCTGGAAGGATTTCTTAAAAATAATATTGCCGAGGAATTCATTACTTTTAGAAAAGAAGCCATGCGGCTTTTAGAAGAGGAGGCTGCCCTTTTAGAGATTGTCAGACTCGTCGGTATTGAATCTTTATCTTTTGATGATCGTCTAGTTTTAGAGGTTGCCAAATCTATTCGGGAGGATTTCTTACATCAGAATGCCTTTCATGAAGTTGATACCTACGCTTCTTTAATTAAACAATATCGCATGCTGAAGATTATTTTAGAATTCTATGTTTTAAGTAAAGAGAAACTAAAAGAAGGAATGGATTTTGAGAAGATAATTAAATTACCTATACGCCAAAAATTAAGCCGTTTAAAATATATTGAAGAAAATAAATTAGAGGAATTTGATAAAATAGAAAAGGATTTAAAGGGCGCTTATGCTTAAAGAATATCTAACTATTTCTTCAATTTCTGGGCCTCTAGTGGTGGTAGAAAAAACCGAAAATATAAAATATGCAGAATTGGTAGAAGTAGAATTTTCTGATGGACAAATCCGCCGAGGCAAGGTTTTAGAGATTTCCGAAGATAAGGCGCTGGTGCAGATGTATGAGGGCACTCAAGGGCTAGATGTGCTGGATGCTAAGGTGCGGTTTTTGGGCCGCACACAGGAACTGGCGGTTTCCGAAGATTTATTAGGCAGGATTTTTGATGGTGCTGGCAGACCCCGGGATAATGCACCAGCAATTATTGCTAAGAAACGCATGGATATAAACGGTAATCCCATAAATCCTAGCTCAAGAGATTATCCTTCAGAATTTATCTCAACCGGTATTTCTACTATTGATGGTATGAATCCTTTAGTGCGCGGTCAAAAACTTCCCATATTTTCTGGATCAGGACTTCCCCATGCGCGCTTGACAGCCCAGATTGCTCGCCAGGCAAAGGTTTTAGGCAAAGAGGAAGCCTTTGCAGTTGTCTTTGGTGCTATGGGAATTACTTTTGAAGAAGCAAATTTCTTTATGACTGATTTCCGTAATACCGGTGCTATTGAGCGTAGTGTATTATTTATTAACTTAGCCAACGATCCTGCTATTGAACGGATCTCTACGCCGCGCTTGGCTCTTACCTGCGCAGAATACCTTGCCTTTGATTTGGATATGCATGTTTTGGTTATTCTTATTGATATGAGTTTTTACTGTGAGTCTCTAAGAGAAATCTCTGCTAGCCGCAAAGAGATTCCCGGTCGTCGGGGTTATCCGGGTTATCTTTATACAGATTTAGCTACACTTTATGAACGCGCCGGCCGGATTAAAGGCAAGATTGGCTCAATTACACTTTTCCCGGTTTTAACTATGCCTGAGGATGATAAGACCCATCCTATTCCGGATTTGACGGGTTATATTACTGAAGGACAAATTATTTTATCACGTGAATTACACCGCAAAGGCATATATCCGCCGATTGATGTTCTACCTAGCCTATCACGTCTTAAAGACAAAGGTATTGGCCAAGATAAAACCCGCCAAGACCATTCTGATGTCTTAAATCAATTATTTGCCTGTTATTCACGCGGAAAAGAAGCAAGAGAATTAACCGTAATTTTAGGTGAAGCAGCACTTTCGGATTTAGATAGAATTTATTTGAAATTTGCCAATGAGTTCGAAGACAAATTTGTGCGACAGGATGAAACAGAAGAGCGCTCTATTATTCAAACCTTAGAAATTGGCTGGCAACTTTTACGCATGATTCCACGTTCCGAATTAAAGCGTATTAGGGAAGAGTACCTTAATAAATATTATCAAAATTAGTAACTCGTAATTTTAAAATGATTCTCAGAGTAAATCCAAATAGAATGGAATTGTTACGGCTTAGGCAGCGGTTCGTTTTAGCCCAGAGAGGACATAAGCTTTTAGAGGATAAGTTAGAAGAGATGATGCGTCGTTTCCTTATCTTACTTAAAGATATTGATAGAGCAAAAGAAGACTTACAAATTAAGACTCAAGAAATTTTACAGAATTTACTTTATTGTCGCATTACGAATTCTAAAAATAATTTTATTGAATCACTCTCGAAAATAAACTCAAAAGTTAAAGTAGACATCTCTAGCGCTAGGATTATGAATGTCAGGGTTCCTGCATTTAATCTTGGAGAATTAAAGATAGAAAAATATTATGATTTTTTTAAGACTTCAGCGCAAATGGACTTAGTGCTGGCGGATGCCAAAGATTATCTGGGGTCTTTGTTAAAATTAGCCCAACTTTTAAAAACCTTAGATATTCTATCTTATGAAATTGAACGCACGCGCAGACGGGTGAATGCCTTAGAGTATATGCTTATTCCTTCGATTAAAGAAACCATAAGATATATTACCCAAAAGTTAAACGAATTTGAACGCAGTAACCTTGTGCGTCTGATGCGGGTGAAAGAAATAGTTCGGGCACATTGACGCAGAGTTAATTTTAATATATAATGCGGCTATTCTGGGCGATTAGCTCAGCTGGTTAGAGCGTCTGACTTACATTCAGAAGGTCAGGGGTTCAAGTCCTCTATCGCCCACCAGTAGTTCTGGGCCCGTGGTGCAGCCTGGTTTAGCACGTCAGATTGTCGATCTGAAGATCGAGGGTTCAAATCCCTTCGGGCCCGCCAGTAAATTAAGCGCCGTAAAGACCTTATGGCGCTTTATATTTATACCAATCTGCATTAATTTTTTAGCCTTAACATCCCCCAGTCACCCCCATCCTTCTTTATTCATAGAAATGGATTCGGAGGCTGGCACATATTTTGAAATCCCTTACCATTTGATGTATTCCAAAAATGCGAAAAAGAACAAGCGCAATTTAAAGAAGTAGTTTAAGTAATCCTCCCAAAAAAGGGTTGAATTTAGGCCGGCGGAGTAGGATAATATAACTTCAATAGCCACAAAGAAATGGTAAATGAGGTTTTAAATAGGGGTTGCTTTTTTGTTTGAAAGGAGGTACAGATGGAAGCATTGGGTGGTTTAATAGTTATGCTCTTTTGGTTAAGTTTTATATTTTTTATGGGTTTTATGTGGTGGAAAATTGTTAAAAAAACTGGCTATCACGGAGCATTGGGTATTTTAATGCTGATTCCAATTGCGAATATTATTATGATGGCAATTTTAGCATTTAGGGATTGGCCGATTTATAAAGAATTGAAAGAAGGAGAGGCAAGGACTTCTGCATCTTTACCTGTTCCATTAATAGTAGTAATAGTTATAGTTGGTATTTTTCCTATAGTGGCTTTACTTGCTGCCATTGCTATCCCTAACCTTTTGAGGGCTAGAATTAATGCTAATGAAGCTTCAGCAGAAGCAACGGTTAAGACAATATCTACGGCAATAGAAACTTATGTTGTCACAAATAACGGTAGATATCCCCTTAGTGAATATGAGCTGCAACCTTATTTAACCGAGTCTTACGATAAGAAGATAGTGCAAGGATACAAGTATAATTTAAATTTAAATTCTGATGGATATAAAGTATCAGCAACGCCAACACAATGTTATTCTACAGGAACTAAGAGTTTTAAAGTAAGTACAGGAGGAATTATATCTAAAGAAGATTGCCGAGAGAATAAGAGATAATAGGTTTATATGTTTGTCCTCTCAAATTTTTTAGTTGCTTTAGCGCGCATTGCCGATATTGTGCTGACAATTTATTACTGGCTCATTCTTGTCCGCGCGCTGGTTAGCTGGGTTAACCCGGATCCCTTTAACCCCATTGTGCAGTTTCTCTATAAAACCACTGAGCCCATTCTAAGCCCAATAAGAAGAATCCTTTCTTTTGGCTTAAGGTTTGGCATAGATATCTCGCCTATAATAGCGTTTCTTTTGATTATTTTTTTAAAGTCATTTTTGGTGCGTACGCTTCTGGATTTAAGCCTCCGTCTCCAATAACACTTTCCAGATTAACATTGGCAACCAGACATTCTCGTAGTATACTAAATAAGATATGGTATTAAGGAGCATAAGCAGTTTTTTATTAATATTATGTTTCTTAGGCTTACCTGCACATTTATCATATGGTATGGCTATTTACGAAACAGAAAACACTTTTTTCTTTCTGGATACTTATTTCAGGACAGACCTCGTGGCTTTTAAAAATGTAGCTGACTTGGATAATAAAAATAGCGACGATAAGACTACTTATCTGGGCATTGATTATAGTTTTGCTTTTAAATCCCAGGCGAAGGACGAAAGTAATATATTCTATTTTAAAATAGAACGTAATGGCCCTTTTGATTATGATGCCCCTGTATTTGTGCATAATACCTTAATGAACTCCAGCGGCGTTATTGAGGCCTACCGTAATGATGAACTTCTGCCTCAGATTGAGGAGTTTTGGTTAGATACAGCCCTGAGTGATGAATTCAGGTTTAAGATAGGCCTTTATACCTACGCGGTGGGAAATGGGTTTTCCTTAAATGGTGCTTATGAAAATTATGGCTTTACGCTTTCCAGAAAATCAGAGAATGCCCTATGGAGATTATACTACTGCCGGCCGGATTTAGTGTATAAAAATCACCTCGGCCCACGCATACGCCAGGAAGAAGACGAGGGCTTTGAATACGAACATAACGCTTCTAATTTTTTTGCCACGGATATAAAATTTGAAGGGGAAAATATTTCACTACAGCCCTATGTCGGCGTTTTGGCTGATTATACATCCCCGGGTAAAAGAGACAGCGTGCTTACCGCGCCGATTAAACGCGACATACTGGGGACATTAGGCATGGCTTGGGAATTTAAGGTGTCGGATTTAACCTGGTCAATAGAAACAGCCCATAATTTCGGCGAAGCCAAAAGTAGCGATCCAGAGTATAAAGATGTATATCATACGGGTTATTTTTTTTATGGCGCAGTAAGATATGAAAAAGAAAAATTAAAACCTTCATTTCAGTTTTTGCTTGCCTCGGGAAATAAATTAGACCCGGCTATGGCGAGCAACTATGATACAACCTTGACCAGCGGCAAAAACCGAGCCTTTAGTTATTGTTCTCCTTCAAATAAAAACCTGGATGATTCTATCAGTAGCAGCAACGTAGATATGTTACCCATTGTAGCCATGGGCGGCGGCTATGGGCTGAATTACGGAGTTCCCCGGCCACGCACCTTTGGCATTGGAGACTTTGAAAATCTCATTATGCCCTGTTTGGGTTTTGATTATCAGATAACCGATAAATTCTGCCTGGGGGTATACGGATATTATTTAAGGTCTTTTGAGAAAGGGATTGGCACGTTTGAGGGAGAAGCCAAATATTTATCCCGCGATTTAGGCTGGGAGATGGATTTATTTCTGGATTATCAGGTTAATAAAAATTTACTTATTAGTTTTTTGGGAGGTTACTTTATCCCGGGTAAATTTTATAAAGAAAGACGCGATGATACTGAAGGCAGCTTATTTACTTCTTATCTTCGCGGAGATGGCGAAGCAGATCCCGCGTATCAGATAGAATTAGCCGTTGAATTTAAATTTTAATCTAAGGAGGTTTTTATGGCCACAATTGAGGATTTTAAGAAACTGGAATTAAAGATAGCCCAGATAAAAGAGGTTAATGACCATCCCAATGCAGATAAATTATATATTATTACCATTGATTTAGGAGACAAGACTAAACAGATTGTCGCGGGAATAAAAATGTCTTATAAGAAAGAAGACCTTGTTGGCAAACAGGTTGTGGTTGTGGATAATCTTGAACCAGCGGTTTTACGCGGGGTGGAAAGCCAGGGCATGCTTTTGGCTGCTTCTGATAAAAGCGGTATTACCATTGTCAGCCCGGAAAGAAAAATGGACTTGGGTAGTATTGTCAAATGATAAAACAAATTGTGCCCAGTGAATTTTGTTTAGAATGCCAGGGCTGCTGCCGTTTTAAAGAGTTTAATTCCGTCTGGCTTCCTTGTCTCTTGGATGAAGAAATTCAGGATTTCTTAGATCGTAAGGTTCCTCCTGCTTCAATCTCCATAGATAAGAAGATTCAACCCGTTTGTGATGATCAAAGTAATTATATCTGTGCATTTTTAAATCCCGCAGACAATAGGTGTAAAATCTACAATTTTCGGCCTTTTGAGTGCCAGTTGTATCCATTTCTAATAAATTTACGTGGCAAAAAGGTGGTTTTGACTGTGGATTTAAATTGTCCTTATGCAAAAAATCACATCAATACCGCTGCCTTTAAAGAATACGTGGATTATTTAACCGCTTATCTAAATTCTCCTAAGCAAATAAGACTACTGAAAGATAACCCGCACATCCTGCAGGTATATGATGAGGTAGCTGAGATTATTGAATTGAAAAGCGATGATAAGGACGAATAAATTATCCTTAAATGATAGAAAGATATTTACTAAATATCTTAATTTATCAGAAAATCAGTTAGCCGTTTATATCTTTGTGAATATTTATATCTGGAGAAACTTATTTGATATTGAATGGGTTTTAATTGAAGATAATCTTTGTATATTTTTTAAGGATAAAATAGGGTCTTTCCTTTATCTTAATCCTCTGGGCAGCAATATTGTTGGTAGGACCTTAAGAAAAATTTTTATAATTTTAGATAGGCATAATAAAAATACGAATATTTCCCGTATAGAAAACGTAGAAGATAAAGATACCCTCTTCTTTAAAAATCTAGATTATGAATGCAAGTTGAAATCTTATGATTATCTCTGTTTAAGAAATGATTTAGTAGGTCTTAGGGGAAATAAATTCAAACATAAACGCGCAGCCTTTAATTATTTTTTTAAGAATTATAAGTTTGAGTATTTACCTTACCTGGAAAATTATAAAAAGGATTGTTTAAAATTATATGACCATTGGGCAAGACAGCATAAAATTAAGAACACCGACCCCATATATCAAGGAATGCTTAAAGACAGCAAGATTTCTCTAGAGGTAGCATTAAATAATTATTCATATTTGGAATTAGTGGGCAGGGTAGTGAAGATAAACGGTAAAATAAAAGGGTTTACTTTTGGTTACAGATTAAACCCTGAAGTTTTTTGTATATTATATGAGATAACCGATCTTTCCATTAAAGGCTTGGCCCAGTTTATTTTTCGTGAATTCTGTCGGGAGTTGGAGGATTATAAATATATAAATATTATGGATGATTCGGACCTGAAAAATATAAGAGAGGTAAAACTTTCTTATCAGCCAGTAAAATTAATTCCGGCTTATATCGTAAGACGAAAAGATGGATAAAAATTTAGAAGAAATAGAATTTACTATTTTTGATACAGAGACCACCGGACTCGATCCTGAAGGCGGAGATAGAATTGTTGAGATAGCAGGGATTAGATTGAAAGGCGAACAAAAAGTTGCTGCCTTCCAGACTTTGGTTAATCCCCAGCGCCCGATTTCCCAGGCTGCTTTTGAGGTAAATAGGATTACTAGCCAGATACTTAAAGATGCTCCTTCGATGGAGACAGTAATGCCAAGTTTTTTAGAGTTTATTAAAGGAAGCTGCCTCTGTTCCTACAATGCTCCATTTGATTTGGAATTTCTAAATAACGAATTAAAGCTTTTAGGCAAGGGCAAATTAGAGACAGTTACGGTTGTAGATATATTAAAAATGGCAAGAAGGCTTATCCCCGGTCTTGAGCGTTACGCCCTGATGTGTGTAGCAGAACAGTTAGGCCTTAAATCTGAACAGAAGCATCGCGCATTTTCTGATGTAGAGCTTACCTTAGCAGTTTTTAATAAACTCAAGGATGTTCTTAAGAGAAAAGGGATAATGGATTTTAAAAATTTTGTGGGACTCTTTAGCGTAAATACTTCTTCCTTAAATGATATAAATAATCAAAAAATAGCCCAGATACAGGAAGCCATAGATTTGGGGGTGAAACTAAAAATAAAATACATTTCCACAAGTGCCCAGATTACCGAGAGACAGGTAGTTCCCAAAGAGATACGCCAGGAAAATAACCGTTTTTATCTCATAGGTCATTGTTATTTAAGAAATGAAGAGCGTTCATTTAGAATAGATAGTATTTTACATTTAGAGATTTTATAAATGGAAATCCAAAAAATAAAATTACCTTTTAAGATAAAAAAATCCGTTTTGGCCTTAGGTAGCCAGACCAAAAACACAGTTTGTTTTGTCAGAGATAATTTTGCCTACTTAAGTCCCCTGCATTTAGATTTAAGTCAACCCAAAGATTTTTTAAATTTTGAAAAATCTATAAGATATTTCCTTAAAAAAAAGCCTAAGATCATTGCCTGCGATTTACACCCTGAATACCAATCCACAAAATTTGCTCAACAACTCCATACTCCATACTCTACGCTCTACACTATACAACATCACCACGCTCATATTGCTAGTTGTATGGCAGACAACGGCCTAAAAAACCAAAAAGTAATCGGGGTTGCTTTTGACGGAACAGGCCTGGGTACTGATAATAAAATTTGGGGAGGGGAATTTTTAGTATGCGATTATAAAGGTTTTAGCCGCAGGGCGCACTTAAGAGAAATTCCGCTTTTAGGAGGAGCACAGGCAATAATAGAGCCCTGGCGGCCGGCAATATTTTGGCTTTATTTAGCCTACGGGGATAACCTCCTTAAATTAAAGATAGATTTTGTAAAAGGGGTAAATAAAAATAATTGGCAGACTTTAAAAAGTATGTATGTAAACCAGTTCAATTCTCCTTTGGTAAGCAGTATGGGTCGCCTATTCGATGCTGCAGCCAGCCTTATTTTAGCTAAATACTATGTTAAATCCGAAGCAGAGTTGGCAATAGAGCTAGAAAAGAAAGTGCATAGCGCAGAGTACAGAGTACAGAGTTATAATTTTAAAATATATAAAAAGAAGGAGAGTTATATTTTAGATCCTCAATATATTTTTAAAAAAATAGTAAGAGATTTAAAAGAAAAAGAATTAAAAGAAATAATTGCATATAGATTTCATTTAACTGTGGCGGAAATGATAAAG
>CAYOMI010000029.1:0-12665 GCA_964405005.1 uncultured Planctomycetales bacterium
CTCATCAACCGAGACAGCCAACTTATTCATGGCTTGAGTTATCTGGTTATTTAGATTGCGCAGTGTCTGTGGCGAAAACAAAATTAGTATACCAAAAAGTAGAGAGATTATACCTACAAAAATTAAAAACGCCATAACCTCCTCCTTTCTTTTACTGAAACTTTTTTACGGCAACTGAGGTTATTTGCTCTGAATGGCCTTGCCAATCAGAATAATTCCCGCTTCCGGTTCTGGCAATTAAACTTATTTTAATCCGCCTGACATTGGCTGGGGTGCCAGTCACCGTCCCATTGGCATCATAATATGTAAATAGCTGGCCACTTTTACCACTAACTGTTGTACTGGAAGGTAAATAATAGGGTATAAGCACCTCTGCGCCGCCGGCAATAGAGCGATAAAGCCGGTTTGTTCCAGTATCCAATCTATAGCGAATACTTTGGCTATCCTGACTGATAAACGTCACCTGATTATTCTGGGCATCGGTTATATTTTTGCAAAAAAGCAGGCCTTTGGCAAGACTATCGCCATCAACCATAATATTTAAGGCATCCCAGGCAAGCATATCCATATTCATCTTATTGGGAATAAACATTGAATTCTGGATAAAATTCAGCATCAGAAATGCCCCTGCCGTTGCCAGCACACCAACTATAGCTATTACCATTATAAGCTCAATTAGGGTAAAGCCAGCCTTACTATTATAAACCATAAGTTATATTTCCTGCAAGATAAGTAATTAAAGTTACAATGGCACTTACCTCGCCATGCCGGCTTACTGAAACCGTAATTCTTTTTAGACTGTTGGGGGTAAGATTGCTTCCGTAAACATAAACCGCGTTTCGGTTCAAATCATAATCATAGCCCTGATAGTTAGAGAAACTGGCATTGGTGATATTGGTATAATTCATATTAGACACATTTTCCATCTCAAATCTTGCCAGGTTAGTAGCCAGGGTTAAATCTCGGGAGGTAAAAACACTTTCGATATGCTGGCTTACGAGGAGAGCCAAAGGAATAGCCACGATTGCCATTACAACTATCGTCATAATAAGCTCTACTAAAGTAAAACCTCTTATCTTATGGCGTAATCTGCTCGGGTATTTCATGATATTCGGTTATTTTTCCAGTTGTGGTGTTAAAAGTCGCCTGAACGCTGCGATATATATTTGAACCTGTGGTTTTACCCGTTGATTTTATAGTAAAAATATTTCCTCCTGAGCCTCCTTGGGCTGGCGAAGACGGATAAATGCGAATATTTTCTGTCATAGAGCCGTCTGCCATAACAAATTGCGCCCAAATTATTCTTTGCAACATAGATCTGTTAAAACGGAACCGCTGAATGGAATATGTTGTTCCCGGGCTTAAACTAAAATCTGGGGATAAATCCGCATCAGCAGGAGAAGAAAGATTGAAATTATACGTAGTTGTCTGAATGCGTATTTGCCTCAAAGAGCGACCAGTAGCAAGAGACCACGTTACTATAATGCGGTCAATGGCTATTGCTGTGCCAGAGGTATTCCTAATCGTTACTCCTCTTACATCCTTATTGCTGTTAGCCAGATAACTTGCTGAGGGGTCTACTAAAAGTGCCTCTGCTTGCGTGCCTGTGCTCGTAACATTTAAAACAAAATAATTATTGGCGTCAATACTTACCTGGCCTGAAGGAAAGGTGCCATTTGCGCGGTAGTAATATATGGCATAATTATATCCTGCCTGGGCCAGATAAAGGCATTTTGCACGCAGGATATTTGTCTGGTTTTGGGAAAGCCGCTGCACGATAAAAGTGGTTACTCCCAATACCGCAATAGAGGCAAAAACCACGAGCATTACCGCAGCAATTAAAACAATACCCCGCCTACTTAAAGCCATCCTTTTGACTTAAAGTTAAATTTAGAAATTGTGGATTTGACGCTAATGATGATTAATTGAATGTGCCGTTTCCAGAATAATAAGTATAATCATTACCTGCCGGACCAGTGTAGGTACTGCTGTTCTTGCTCCAGTCAGCGGTTATGCCACCCTGTGCCAACACATTATTAAAGCAGGCATTAGTGGAGTTACAGGCGCCATTGCTGGCTGAGTCTAATGCTGTAGGATACGCACAAGAGCCGCCTGCACAGGCATTAGCATAATAGGTAGCAATACCAGCTCTTACTCCGCCTACCACTCCTTTTTCTGCAGACTGCTTTGCCTGGGTCTGCAAATCAAAGAACTTAGGCAGTGCCACTGCTGCCAGAATCCCTAAGATAACAATAATCATTACCAACTCGATGAGCGTAAAACCTTTTCTACTGAACATCTTTTTCCATCTCCTTTCTTTATTTTTTATTATTCCTATTCGCTATACCTGCCTGCCGGTAGGCAGGCACTAAATTTACCACTGTTCATACCCTTTTGTCTGTGAGTTTATCACCCCCCTTCTTGAGTTGTAAAAAAATCTGTTTCCGAAAGGGTCAAGGGGATATCCTTGTTCATCCTTTCCCACTGTTTCTAAAAATTTCTCTCCAAAGAGGAACTCCTCTGAACTCTTCATTTTGTATTTTGCCTGAATAAGCAGGCGTAAATCTTCAGGGTAATGCTCGTTTATTGCCTTATATAAATCCAGCGACAAACGCAGATTCTTTAATTCTACCTGCAAGGTCACTTCTTTGGCATTTATTGCCGCCTTATGAATAAAGGTAAGCAAAACTCCGATAAAAGCAATTATAATTATTATAGCAAAAATAAACTCAAGTAGTGTAAAACTTTTTTCCACTTCTAACGCTATCTTCTAAACAGGGCCATTAAATTCCACATCGGCAAAAATATCCCTAAGGCCATAAACAGGACGCCGCAGCCCAAGAAGAAAATCAGAATCGGCTCAATAAGTGAAGTAAAATTGTTAATGGTGTAATCTACCTGTGAGTCATAATAATTAGATACATGGATTAACAATTCGTCGAGTTTTCCTGTCTTTTCTCCGACGGAAACCATCTGAATGACAATGGGGGGAAATATGCCGCTTACCCGCATCGGTTCAACCATACCTTTTCCTTCCGTAACGTTAATTCTTATGTTATCTATTACCCGGGAAATAATGACGTTACCGGCTCCTGCGGAAGTAAGCTCTAAAATGTTTAGTATGGGAACGCCGCTACGCATAAGAACGCCGGTTATACGGCTAAATCTTGAGAGGGACAACTTAAGCACTAATGGCCCCAAGATAGGAACTTTTAGCTTAAAACCATCCCACCAGAGTCTGCCTCTTTTGATATTGATAAATTTCTTAAATCCAAAAATAAAAGCAATTGTGAACAAAATCATTAACCACCAGAATTTAGTAACGATATAATTTATCCCTATAAGAATTTGGGTGGGTAGAGGCAGTGTAGTAGTAAACTGGCTATAAAGACGGGCAAAGCGCGGTATAACCAGGGTGGTTAGAATCAAAAAACCTATAATTATCGCAATCACTACAATTATAGGGTAGCGGGTGGCTGCCCGAATACGCTGCCGAATCTGCTCATCATGTTCTCCTAAGAGCGCCAGCCTCTCCAGAACCTCATCCAGCATACCTCCTGCCTCACCTGAGGCAACCATATTCACATAGAGGGCATTAAAAATCTTGGGATGCATTTTTAGGGCAGAAGAGAGACTCGTTCCGCCTTCTATATCTTTTATAATCTTATCTATAGTATCTTTTAATAATTTATTTGTGGCCTGTTCTTTTAAGGTCTGAAGGCTCAGACTTATAGGAAGCCCTGCTTTTAAGAGGGTAACAAACTGGCGGGTAAATAGATTAAGATCCGCGAGTTTCACCTTCTTAAATCTCGCAAAAAGGTTTGTCAGGCCTTGTTCTTTTTCTGTTAGTCTTATAGAAATAGGCACATAGCCAAGTTGACTTAGTTTATTGGCGGCAACAGTTTCTGACTCTGCAGCCAGCAGGCCACTTACAGGCTTGCCAAATTTATCTCTTGCCCTATATTGATAGTTTGCCATAGGTTATTCTACTTCAGTTACCCTTAAAACTTCCTCGATGCTGGTAATTCCTTTTCTTGCTTTTTCCAGACCGTCCTCACGCAAAGTTTTCATTCCCTGGTTTTCGACTGCCTTTTTCTTTATCTGGTCCGCGGATTTTTTCTCCTCAATCATTTTCCTGGTTTCTTCATTCATCACCAGAAGTTCAAATATCCCTATCCTTCCCACGTAACCGGTATTCTTGCAGTTGGAGCAACCTTTACCGCGGTAAAATTTCGTTTTCTCCTGGATGCTCAATTCTTTTAAAACTGCGCTGGAGGGAATATATTCTTCTTTACATTTTTCGCATATGGTTCTTACCAATCTCTGGGCAAGTATGCCAATAAGCGAGCTTGAGACTAAAAACGGCTCAATACCCATATCAATTAAGCGCGTTAAGGCAGAAGGCGCATCATTGGTATGTAGGGTAGAAAGCACCAGATGCCCAGTGAGGGCTGCCTGGATGGCTACCTCTGCGGTTTCTTTATCGCGGATTTCACCCACAAGAATCACATCAGGGTCCTGTCTTAAAATTGAACGCAGTCCCGCAGCAAAAGTAACGCCTGCCTTGGGATTAACCTGAGTCTGTCGAATGAGCGGCAATTCGTATTCTACCGGATCCTCAATAGTAATGATATTTTTCTCAATGGAACTCACCGTGGTTAAAGCCGCGTAAAGAGTGGTAGTCTTTCCGCTTCCTGTGGGTCCGGTAACCAGAATGATTCCGTTTGGCTGCAGGATAAGTTTAGCAAAAACATCTAAATTACTTTGCGAAAACCCTAAATCTTTTAAGCCAAAAAGGATTGCGGATTTATCCAATAATCTCATCACCACATTCTCGCCATGCACAGTAGGAAAGGTGGAAATCCTTATATCAATATCTTTATCTTCCAGGCGCAGGCGTGCCTTTCCATCCTGGGGTCTTCTACTTTCAGCAATATCCATATCGGATAAGATTTTTATGCGGGAGATTACTGCGTTTTGTAATTTTTTAGGCAGGGTATGCACCTCATGCAAGATACCATCTATTCTGTAACGCACCCTTACCATATCCTCCTCTGGCTCAATGTGGATATCTGAGGCTCGCTGGCGCGCTGCCTCTAACATCATAATATTAACCAGTTTTATAATCGGTGGCTCAACCGCAATCTCGGATGAATCCTTTTTAAATTCCTCCTTATCAACGGACTTGACTATTTCTTCTACAGAGCCGGCAACCTCATAATAAGAATCGAGAATTTTTTGAATCCCTTTTTCCGAAACCAAAACCGTATCTATATTTGCTATGCCGGTGGTCTTGCTAATCTGATCCAAGACATCAATATTACGGGGGTCAACCATCGCCACCGTCATGGTATCAGCAATTTTAAAGAGGGGGACCACCTTATATTTCTTAGCCAGATTTTCCGAAATTAATTTTATCAGTTCAGTATCAATAATATAATCAGTCAGGTCCATATAAGGAACGCCTAAAAAATCTGCTTTAGCCCGGGCAATATCTTCCTCATTGATAAACTCTAATTTCTCCAAGGCCTGTTCCAGTTTAATGCCTGTGCGCCTGACTTCTTCCTTTGCCTTCTCCAGTTGCTCAGGTGTAATTAAACCCTGCTTCAACAATAGTTCAATTATGTCCATCGCTTTAACTTTAAAATAATGTTTTTTATTCTTGTATTAATTCTTTAATCTTTCCTAGTAGCGCTTGTGGCTCAAAAGGTTTGGTTATATAAGCATCCGCCCCTACTTGTTCGCCTCTTTTCACATCTTCCTCCTGGGCGCGGGCAGTAAACATAATTATAGGTATCTTTTTATATTTCTCGTCGAATTTTAACATCCGACAGACCTTGTATCCATCAATTCGCGGGAGCATTAAATCCAGAATAATCAAATCCGGTTTTTCTTTGCGGGCCTTATCCAGTGCTTCCGCGCCGTCATAGGCAAACAAAACCTCGTAGCCGCTTGCCTCAAGTCGCAGCTTTATCATTTCTACCAATTGCTGCTCATCATCCACTACTAATATTTTTTTAGGCATAGTTCACTCCTTAAGATAACTATTAATCTTATCCAGCAAATCCTGACTTTCAAATGGTTTTAAAATATAGTCTTTTATTCCTTCTATGCCAAACAAATCCTTCATTCCTGTTTTCGCAGTCAGGACAATAATGGGTATGCCCTTTAAAGACTCCTCTGTCTTAGCTTCCTTTACAAAGGTATATCCATCTTTCTTAGGCATCATTATATCCAAAATTATCAGGTCTGGTTTCTCCTCCTTAGCCCTTTTTAAACCCTCGTCTCCGTCAAGGGCAGTAAATACTTTATAGCCGGCTGCTTCCAGTCTAATCTTAATCATATCCAACATTTGCGGCTCATCTTCGACTACTAATATTTTCTTCTTAGCCATCTTTCCTCCCTAAAGTATCCGTTTCTTTTAGACTTAACCGACGCTAAAAGAGGCAAAATCAGATAATAATATTATATATGAAATACTTTTCTTTTCAATTATTTACTGTAGAAATCAGACGCTCTTTGCCCTATTTATCAATTCATCCTCATTTGCCGCCTCATCCGGATAGGTGGCAGAACCAAAGTGCAATTTCACTGTGCCGGTAAGATTCTGACTGGCTAAATACTCATCCAATACCTGCTCCAATCTTCCTTCTACCCTTAAAGCAATCTCCTTGTTGCAATCAGGCAAAAGAACAATAACCTCACCCGTATCTTTAACTACTGTATCTCCCTGCCTGCGTAAACTCTGTACCAGTTCATCTTTAATCTCTTTTAATATTGAATATATATCTTCAGGGGGCATCTTTTGTTTCAATACTTCAAAGTTCGCAATAGTAATAACTACCAGAGATACCTTGGTATTATTCCTTATTGCCTCATCTATGCCACGACTAACACATTCCTTAAACAATGCCTCATGGGTGTATTTAGACAAAATGAAAGTGAATTTTGTGCCTTTACCTAATTGGCTTTCCACCCAGATTCTACCTTTATGTATCTCAATTATTCCTTTGGCAATGGAAAGTCCAAGACCGGTTCCTTTTTCTCCGGGCCCGACCACTCTGGCAAATTGCCGAAATTTATCAAATACATTTTTTAAGTCCGTTTCAGAAATCCCCACTCCCGTATCGCTAACTGTGCACTCAATCTCATTTTCTATCTCTTTAATGGAAATTTCAATATAGCCTTTCTCCGTAAATTTTATGGCATTACTAATGAGGTTGGTAAAAACCTGGTGTATCCTGTCCGCATCTGCATAAATATACACCTTTTGTTCTGGAAAATTCGTTTTGATATCTAAACCTTTTTCTTTTGCCTTCGCTTCAAATAGTTTAACCGTCTGCTCAGCTAAAGTTACTATATCAGTCTCTTCTCTTTTAAGCTGTATCTTACCCGACTCGATCTTGGAGATATCCAACAGATTATTAATTATCCGCGCCAATCTGTCAATATTATCCCTTGCGGTATTAAGCATCTCTTCCTGTTGCTTATTTATTGAACCGGTTATCCCATCCAAAACAAGACTGATTCCTTCCCGTGTGATAGAAAGGGGTGTACGCAATTCATGAGACACTGTAGAGACAAATTCGGATTTAAGCTCATCGAGTTTTCTAAGTTCGCGATTTGATTTCTCAAGTTTTCCGGCAATTTCAAGCAATCGCTGCTCTGTGTTTTTGCGGTATTCAATCTCTTTATTGAGAGCGGTAACGGAGGTGGTTGTTTGCTTTAAATTATCGCTCATCTGGTTAAGGGCATCGGCAAGTTGCTCTATTTCATCGTTGGTCTTTATGGTTATCTTATAATCTAGGTCTCCTGCACCAATACGCTCTGTGGCTTCCTGAAGTTTTCTTATAGGTCGGGTAAAATAATTGCTAAAAAGAAAAGAGAGGAATGAAAGGACTAATACAAGCAGGGATGCCAGAACCACGGCTTGTAATACATATTTGCGCAAAACCCTAAATACCTCAGGGACCTCCTGTTCTATCAAAACCACCAGGTCTATGCCATTTTTTTTCAGGAACTCATTATCAATTTTAGCAAAAGAAAGCAGCATATCTTCTCTGTTACGGCCCGCTGTTTGTTTATCATCCAAGATAAACCAATTATTGTTGCTTCTTAATGCCTTTTGCCACACGTCAATATCAGAAACTCTTTCGCGCAAAGGAGACAAATCTTTATGGAATATTAAATAACCCTCCACATCGGCTAAAGATGCCTGCCCAGTATTACCTATTTTTACCCGCTTCAGAGGCGAAAAGAAAATATCTGTTTTTATTACAGCCTTGCAGACACCGATAATCTCGCCGTTCTTGTTTTTTATCGGCATGGCTACGGGGATACCCCAGGCATTACTAGATTTGTCCAACTCAATTTTTCCGGTAAAGACACTGCCCTGATAGGCCTTCTGCCACCATTCCTCATCTGCCTGATAAAAATCCGAGGTTTTCCCTGAAGCAGCTACCAGGCCGCCGTATTTATCGGTAATAAATATCTCGGCTACCTCAGGAGAAGTTTTCGTAATCTGGTTAAGCTGCAGGGACAGGGGATTCTCCAGATATTCTTTAATTAAAGAGCTGTCAGCCGCCGCCTCTGACCATTTCTCATCCATCTCCAGAAGATAATCCTGAATACCCTTCTGATCTGGTTTATCTTTATATGTTAAATTCTTTTGGACAATAAAATCTCTCCAGAATATGCTTGAGGAATAGGTGGAGATATCCTCTATTTCTTCATCAATCATCTCGCTGATAGTGCGCGATAATCTATAAGCTATCTCTCTATGTTCTTTAACAATAATATCGCGAATTAGATTAAAGCCCCAGAAATAGCCCAGGCCAATACCAGCGAATGCAATAGCGCTTGTGGCCAAGAAACTAATCAGCGCAATTTTGAATCTGATTCCTTTTCTGTCTTTAATTTTAGTCTGCATTTCTTTAATATGGTGATTTAGCGCGCCTTTTGTCTTGTCTTGATATAAATTTGAAAAAACTTAAAAGACCGGACTTATTTTTTTTAGTTAAATTTATAAATTCCAGGCCTATCCTATAATGCTTGTCCCCTGCCTTAGAAAGCCAGTCTATATTTCTAATCCAGGCGACCCTGCCATTGAAGCAAAAAGATGGTCTTTGGGTTAAAAGCTTAGTTTTCATCTGAAGCCTTGAATCCGTCTCAAAGGGGACCCGGCTTGTAAAACAAAGACCGCCGCGAGAAATATCTACTGTCTGAACAATCTGTGCCTTCTCCTTAGGAGAAATAATCTCAATATCTAACCTGTAAGGAATTCTTCTAAAGCGTCTCATCTCAGAGCCGATATATATCTTTTTGAAACACACGTTTATAAATGGCGCCTGTTTCGGAGAAAGCATTTTTTCGTAAGAATCAGAGCGGATATCCGAACTAATAAAGACATTTTCCGGTTTAATGCAAGTAAAATAATCTTTTATATTATTTTTTAATATCTGCGAAAGTCTGTCTGCCTGGGAAGCGGTTGCCTGCGGAAATATAATACTGAACTCTAGTGCCGGATGTCCATATTTGACGATTTCTGTTTCTGATTTCGCCAGGGGCTTAAAATTTTTAACTACCTCCAGAATGATTTTCTCCAGATCAGCAGATAATTTTTTAGGCTTGATTTTAATTCTGTTGCGGAATTTTTTAAAATTAACAATTAAAATATTAATCAGATACAGAAGCACGGCCTTATTTAACAAATTATTTATCTTCTGCCTCAGTTCTTTATCTAAGATGGCCGTAGTGTAAAACCGCGAGAGGGTAAAATAAAATTTACTTCCTATGCCGGGTTTGGATTCTGCCCAAATTTCGCCTCCGTGTTTCTCAATGAGTTCCTTGGCAATAGAAAGTCCCAGGCCTATGCCTCTATTCTTAATATCCGTCGAGACTGTAGCCTGCTCAAACCTATTAAAAATTTTAGTCAGGTCTTTGCGGCTAATACCTACTCCTGTATCAATAACACCAACCCTGACCCTGTCTTCAAGGACTTTTACTTCTATTTCAATCTGGCCTTTCTGTTCAGTGAACTTCAGGGCATTATCAATCAAATTGGAAAGGACTTGATTTATTTTATCGGGGTCAATGAAGATATTTACCTGGTTTCTGGGAAGTTTATAAACTAAATTAATGCCTTTATTGTGGGCTATCTTCTGAAAAAACAAAGCGGAGTCTTTAATCAATTCGTTTAGGTTAATTAAGGAGTAGTGTAATTTAATTTTTCCTTTTTCAATGCGTGAGATATCTAATAACTCCTCAATGATTTTTCGCAAACGCTCAACATTGTTCTTGGTGCTTAAGAGGACTTGTTTTTGGCCTTCGGCAATAGGGCCTTTAATGCCATCCAGAATAATTGAAATCCCCTCTTTTATAACTGCCAGAGGTGTTTTTAATTCGTGTGATGCCATAGAGATAAAATCCGACTTAATTTTATTGAGATGTTCCATGGCCTCTAATTTTTTCTTAATCCGCTCTTCCTCTTCTCTCAAATGTGCCAGTTGCATACGCTGGGTTATATCGCGGGTTATGCCGATTAAACCAATAATTCTTCTTTTGTCATCGTAGCGGGGAATTTTGGTGGTAGAAACGTAATTATCCACGCCGTCGGGACGCGTGGACCTTTCTATCTTATCAATGATGGATTTTCCGGTAGTCATAACATATTCATCGTCTTTAGCCATTCTGGCGGCGCGCTCTTTGGGAAAAATATCAAAGTCGGTTTTCCCTACCACCTCCTCGGGACTAAGCCCCAAGCCTTTGGCATGGGCTTTATTGACCAAGATAAGCCGACCTCTCCTATCTTTAAAATAAATGACATCGGGAATGCAGTCCATAAGGCTCTGAAGTAAACCGTAGCGCTGGAGTAACTCTTTATAATTAATTTTTTTATGGGGAGATCCGGGATGGGTTTTTTGTTTTATTGCTGACATAGATAACTTTTAAAAGTTTAATTTTATTTAAAATATATCATTTTATTATACCCTATTTTTATGGCTTAGCAAGCATATTTTATGTCTCCGATGGCCGCAAGGGACGGGTTCCCGATTAGCTCGCCAGACGCTACCCGATTACCTTAGCACCAGGTGGTGAGTTAATCGGGAAGCAGGTGTACGATTACCTTAGCACCAGGTGCAAAAATAATTGACAAAGAGAATTTATATTGTAAAATACTATAAAATAAGATGATAAGGAAATTTGGCTTTTTAATCTTTATAGTTTTAATTGGTACTGCAGGCCTATCATATGCAGAGGAAACCAAAGCTAAGACTCTGCAGGCGATAGAGTTCTTTACTGGCTTTGGCAAAGCAAAGCTACATGCGCAGGGAAACAGCTATTTTTCTCCTTTAATCGTCGATATTGATTTCAATCTTAAGCCCTTGGTTAAAAATATAGATTTTTTACCTGGGTTGCTCCAGTTCCAATTGGAGCCGTATATTAGCCCTATCTATCAGCCGCGTCAAGATATAGAAATAGGAGCCGCCTTTATGTTAAAGATAGGACTCTTACCGGAAACTTCCAAATTCCAGCCTTATATTAAAGGCGGGACAGGTCTGCTTTATATGACCTTACATACAAGAGAACAGTCCACGCAGTTTAATTTCTTTGAACAGGGAGGATTTGGTTTCCATTATTTTATTACTAACCATACCGCATTAAATTTAGAATGTCGCATGCGCCATACCTCAAATTGCGATATAAAGAAGCCTAATCACGGAATAAATAGCCTCTTTGCTCTAATGGGTGTATCGTATCGCTTCTAACGGCCAACCAGAAACAGTTCCTCCCAAAAGGGACGGGTTCCCGATTAACTCGCCAGACGCTGCCCGATTAGCTTGGCACCTGGTGCTAAATATACTAAATAAAAAGGCCTCCTGATTTTTTAAATCAAGAGGCCTTTTTTTATATTGTGGCTGGATTTTTTTAGTAGTTTACCCAGGTATCAGCTTTTCCGTCGCGGTTGGTGTCTTTTTCCGCTTTGCTAGGAACACCGTTGGTATAGAAAACCCATTCATCAATTTTGCCATCACCGTTGGTGTCGGCTTCAGTCCTGATGATTACGCCTTTTACATCATAAAACATCGCGGTATCAGCTTTCCCGTCAGCATTGAGGTCTTTTTCTCCTTTAACCGGGATGCCTGCTTCGTAGTAAACCCACTCATCCATCTTGCCGTCGCCGTTGGTGTCGGCTTCCACCCGAAGAATCAAACCTTTCTCATCATAAACTTCTATCCGGTCAACTACACCGTCATAGTTTCTGTCAATTTTGGCTTCTTTGGGTTTAAACTGCTGGGGCTTTGCCTGCGCTTGTGGTGGCTGTTGTTTCTGTGCTGGTGCAGCAATAGCGTCTAAACAAAATAATCCCACTATTGCCAAGCATACACATAGGATGACTAATTTCTTCATTTGTGGAACTTCCTCCTTTCGCTGTATTATCTCTCCCTATTATTTTACTTTACGAATTATATAATAATTCGGCTGCGGAGCAGTTACCTCCGTCTCCATTGCCGGCATATTAATCATCAACTGCGAAATATCCACGGTTGCCGGTGGATCACTCAAGAAATCAGCATCAATCTTTGCGCCTTCAGTCAATACCCAAGGAAGCGTAGTCTTATATGACCAAGGATGCAGCGCTCTCTCATAGAACAGGTAATACA
>CAYOMI010000030.1:0-12119 GCA_964405005.1 uncultured Planctomycetales bacterium
CTATAATAATATGCTTTTTACGATCTTTGCATTAATTGTGTATGCAGGGATAGTCGCCTCCTTATTTTATCTTAAAAAAGATAAAGCAGAGATACTCAAGGGCATATTGCTAGGCTCGATAAGCGCAGGAATTGGATATTTTATCGTCAGGTTAATTTTCTAATGAGAAAAATCCTTATTTTATTTTGTGCTATTGCATTCCTCTCCGGATGCGCAACGCACAGAGATATCGAAGAAGGCATCAAGGGCCTGGGGACATATTTTGCGTATAGTCTGACTGAGAAAATAATCCTGACTACCCTTGTTTGCTCTGCGTATTATAATGAATTTAACCGGTTTCCCGCAAACAAGGAAGAGTTAGAGGCGTATTTTGACAACGAGAAGATAAAAAAGATATTCGCTGATACAAATAAGCCTGCCTCGGATAAGCAAAAAGAAGCCAGAGATGAAGAAGAAAGTATAAAAAGAATAAAATCATGTATAAGTTCAATCCACAGTATGTCTAAATTAGAAAACGGCGATTTGCTGATAGCTATTAGTAGCCAAGATTTGCTTCCTGGTGAGTTAAATAAGTATACAAAACCTTCTCCTGGTCAAGAAATGAAGATAATCATTCATAGGACACCAGAAGGAACTTTTAAAGCCACAACGCCCAAGGGTTCTGCGCTGGATGTCCAGAGCATTTTGAAGTAGGCACCCGGATTCCGAGACAAATGTCCCCAAAAGAGTAGAGTTGAAAAATGAAGAAGAGTTGGTTTATCTTTAGCGCAGTCATTCTTTTTACCGTTTTTGGTTTGGTGCAGGTATCTAATTCCTATGCAGAGGAAATATGCTTAGTAACCGATTCTATTGATGAGAGTGCTCTACTACCGGCACAGTTTAGAACTATGCAGGACGATTTTAAGACTCAGGGCATCTCGAAATCCGGCCTGAAAAATTTATTAGCTTCAGGGAGTGTGCAGCCATCAGCAAGCCAAATTTTAAATATTCGCAATAAATTTAGGCGATATAAATTAGTAATTGTAGATTTACGGCAGGAGTCGCACGGGATTATTAATAATACAATTCCGGTGAGCTGGCATAAAGGGAACAATGATATTAATCTGGGCAAGAACCTCATACAGATAGAGTCCGATGAAAAGATGCGTCTAAATGAATTACTTGAAGAAAAGCAAATTACAGTTTTTGAAATTGAATGTTCCCGCAAAGAAAAGAAAGTAGAGGTTCTAACTGCCCAGACAGAAGCAGGTGCCTGTCAAAGGGCGGGCGTGGGTTATTTAAGGATTCCTGTAACCGACCACCACAGGCCCCTAGATTCAGAGGTAGACAGGTTTATTTCATTTATTAAGGGTTTAGACAAAAATACATGGCTGCATTTTCATTGCCGGGGAGGAAAAGGCAGGACAACGACATTTCTGGCAATGTATGATATAATGAGGAACGTCGAGAAGTCAAGCCTCGATGATATTATTATGAGGCAAAAATTGTTAGGAGGCAGTAATCTTTTCTCCTACGATGAGGATTCATTAGAGAAAACACCCTTTGCTGCTGAGCGCGCGGAGTTTATCAAAAATTTTTACCGCTATTGTAAAGACAATTCCGCAGATGGTTTTAGACAGTCATGGTCCGAATGGCTGTTTCATTCCAATAAACCATAAATTTTTTGGTTAAAATAGATAGAGGAGGTCGGAGGAAGTAGGCAGATATAGGAAAGAGATTTTATCTGGTGGTAGCAATAAGTATTTTCTCTTTGTTTTGTCTATTTTGTTATGCGCAGGAGGCAAGTGAGAGAAAACTGGTTCTGCGCCGCGCACAAGAATGCGGCAAAACTACGGTGGCAGTGGAGGTATATCTTAGTGAAGATGTCTTATAGGCAACTGTATATGCCAGAATGTATGCAAGCAAACCCCGGATTTTCAATGTGGTTCTGGTGGGCCCGGGATTAGGCAGGTTAAGCCCCAAATTCAGAGAAACAGTTTATCCCCAGGCCGAAGATATAGAGAAATCTTTTCCCACAGATGTACAAGGCGGATTAATCCAGTTTTCTCCACGTACGCGGGATAAGATAGGCAAAGGCACGTTGACCAAAGAGTTGGTAAAGTTTAAGATACCCGCAGGGAAAATAATGCCCAATAGACGCTACGAGTTGCGCATTAGAGTAGAAGATATGCAAGATACGGCTGCATCCGAAGGGTTTGTATTCCCACTAAAAGATTTGCCGGAGCTGATTCACAAATAAGCGCAGGTTGGGTTTTTAATCCTGAGTATTATTTATTTAATCTGGGTCGGGATTATTGACTATCAGGTTATATTTGTTTTTGGCAGGAGTTGGATATTATCTATTACCACTAAACTTATGTTGATTTATTTGAATTCCACTGGCTTGGGGGTTTCTAGTAGGAGCGATAGGTTTACGCCAAACAAAGAGATGGGCTAAAAGATTAATCTTAATCATCGTCTTTTTAAATCTGACTTACGGTCTTTATATGCTGTACAAAGATATCATTGTGGAGGCGATAAAGGCCTATAAACATAACCGCACCTTAGGAGATGCCGCCGAGTCCTTTGTTTATCCGGGTATTTTTATTATTTTTAATTTTATTTTTATCCGCTTAGTTTGGAGGAGGCCGCTTAAAAAAATATCAGAAACAGGTAAGGCCTCAAGAGAACAATGATAAGACAGGCTCTCAGTATAGTATTTGCGATAACTTTTTTGTTACTCTTTATTGATACTGCTGCGTCCCTCCAGACATCCGATTATTTTATAGAACAAGGCAATATTTATCTAAGAGAGAAGAAAAATCCGGAAGCCATAGATGCCTATAAAGAAGCCATTTCGCTGGACCCTAAGAGAGTTGATGCCCATTATTGGCTGGGGACAGTTTATATAAAGCAAAAAGAGTATGGCTCTGCTATTAGAGAACTTGAATGGGTAGCTTCAAATCCAAATGCCTCGTATCCTGCAAGAAGAACATTTACTCTTCTTATTTTTATAAGTTTGTTTAAAAAAGATGATGATAGAACCATTGGCTATCTAAAGAAACTATTTACAGTTGACCCGGATTCAATGTCATATATTATGCCTTATATTTTTTATGCGCGGCTCTTTGGTTTAAAACAAACAGAGGATGGCTTTGAGGTCTTTAAACCTCTGACTGCCCCATTTGAAGACAAGACCGCAAAAGATGCGGCCATAGAGGCAACAAACCTTTATGATAACGGGCAGTATTTACAGGCCATAGAAACTTATAAAAAAGTGTTAAATAAAAATTTGTCCCCTATTTTTAAAGCCGCTATCTACAATACAATAGGCATGATATATGTGAAGGAATTACAGCGTCCTTCTGAGGGTATTCCTTTTTTAGAGCAGGCAGTCGCTTTAAACCCCAAAGAGTTTGCGCTTAAAATTGGGCTTGTCGATGCCTACCGTATGAGCGGAGATTATGACAAAGCCTTAAATCAGGTGCGACAAATTTTAGCACAGGAACCGTCTAATAGATACGGCCTATATGCAGAAGGGGTACTGCATTTTAAAAAAGGAGAATGGAAGGAGGCAACTGTCAGTTGGCAGAAGCTGCAGCAAGTCGATAAAGTAATATTCTCTTTTATCGAAGAATCTTATCGCCAGGCAAAACAGCGAACTCATTTTTCCCTTGACAAATAGCAAATAGGGTATATAATTAATTTTGTAGTAAATGAGGGAAGAAAACTTTAAGCCGCCAAGCAAAAGTAAACTTAGCCTTAGCGGTTTTTTTTGTTATGTGCCGTTATTTACTACAAAATATTTAAGAAAGGAGGGTAGTGAATAATGGCAAGAGGAAAAGTAAAGTGGTTCTCAAACCAGAAGGGTTATGGGTTTATTACCCCTGAATCAGGCAGCGACGTATTCGTGCACCATAGCGCAATTCAGGGTGAAGGCTATAAAACTTTGTCCGAGGGCGAAGAAGTTGAATTTGAAATTGAAAAAGGCCCTAAGGGAGAACAAGCCACAAAAGTAGTAAAACTGTAAGCCTGTCCTTGGCACGCAGGCAGGGAGGTTTTAAAATGCATCAGGGAAAAATTAAGAAACTCGTGCGCGAGAGAGGTTTTGGGTTTATCAGCGATACGGATGGTAGAGAGGTATTTTTTCATCAAAGCAGCCTTATAGACGTGCGTTTCGACGCTTTATCTGAAGGCCAGGATGTAAACTTTGAGGTTGAAAAATCTCCTAAAGGACCTCGCGCGGTTAATATAAGTATCGCCAAAGAACAATAGGCCAAGAAGTAAATCTAACCCCGTTTTTTTATTGAAAAGTAGAGAGTTTGGCAGTAAAATACTGCCATGAATTAAGACTATTAACAATATAAGAGCAGCCCTTATGACAGGGGCTGCTCTTTTTTGTGACTAAAAAGGAGGATAATTTTATAAACCATGGCGAGCGAATATTATGATACTGAAAAGAATCAACTTTTAGCAACGAGAATTTCTTTTTTTGGCTCAGTTATTTTATTTTTAATATCCGCAGTAATAGGCATAACCATAGATTCTATTACCCTTATTCTTGATGCCTCAGGAAGCCTGGTTATTATCGGCACCGCCTTACTAATGCATGCTGCGATAAGAAAGATGCGCCTGCCTGCGGATGAGTTTTATAATTTCGGATACACCAAGTTTGAGCCGATGACCGTGGCAATGCAGACCGGCCTTATAATCGTTACCTGTGTGGTAAGCATTAAATTTGCCATTCAGGATATTATTCATGCTGAAGACATTAAAAACTACGATCTTGCTGTTATGGGGACATTTGTCTCTGGAATGATCGGGATATTTGTGGCTACTTATCTTAGATTTATTGCCTCCCGTAGTGGCTCAGCAATGCTGAAAACCGCAAGTTTACATTGGATGTTAGATACCTTTATGTCTTTTGGTGTGTGTATAGGATTTTTTTTTGGTATCGTGCTTAAACATTTAGGTTATTCAAATATAACCCCCTATATTGACCCAGTGATGGCGATTATATTGGCTTTGGCTTTTATGCGTATGCCGTTTAAGGAAATGACCCACAATATGCTTGAGCTTCTTGATGCCGCACCTGAGCATGATATAAGGGCGAAAGTAAAAAATATCGTCGAGCAATATAAGCCCAAATCATTGGGAGTGCATAGATTAAGGATCAGAAAAGCCGGGCAGAGAATATTCGTGGATGTTTGTTTTATGGTAAATCCCAGCCTGAGTGTGGCAGAGGCGGATAATATTGCCCAGGGTTTTGAGCGCGACCTGAAAATACATTTGCCTCATAGTGATGTAGTGGTGCATTTTAAGGTCTAAAGCCGGACGTTGCAGCAATAAGTTAACAAAAACTTAGAAAGGAGGCAGGAGATGTTTATGCTGGTTAAAGTTATCGGAATAATTGTGACAGCAGCAGGGGTTATTTTTCTTGTTAGACCTTTGGCATTGAAGAAATATATCGCTTATTTAAAACAGGAAAGAAGGATATACTTAGTAGGTATTTTGAGAGTTTTGCTGGGCGCTTTATTTTTATGGGTTGCTCCACAATGTAAATTATCTGCAGTGATGAATGTATTGGGAGTTCTTACTCTTATAGGTGCGGTGCTTATATTTATTTTAGGACTTGAAAGAGTAAAAAAGGTGCTTGACTGGTACGATAAGAAACCGGTCTCGGTCCTAAGGCTTCTCGCGCTTATCGCGATTGCTATAGGGGTCCTGATTATCTATTCCGTATAATACAAGTTAATCTGAAGCAAAGGCCCTGATGGAATGGCTTTTCAGATTTCCGTGGCAAAAGAAAATTTTGCAGGGAACCGCTTTTTTATTATAAGGAGGTTAATATGCAGGTAGGAGATTTGGTGGGAAAATTGACGCTGTTTAAGTTTTCCGAAGAGATTAGACCGGATTTGCCATTATTTCAAATTTACAAGGATGAGGTTTGGGCCCTGGTGACGGGGGTTGATAATGAGGGGATATGGATTGAAAATCCCGAATACGAACTGGGTGTGTGGTGGGATGAAAAAGGGAATTTAATCCCGCCGCATAAACAGGTAAAGGAAAAGGTTAAAACCCACATACTTATTCCCTGGCACTACATCAAGGTCTTGATGAGCGTGGCTGATGAGCGTTTTCAGAAGGCAAAAAGTGAGCGCCTGCCAGGATTTCAGGCATATAAATAGAAAGGAGGAGAAAGATGGAAAGGGTCCGCTCAAAGGGTGTGACTATTCTTGCCTGGTCACTTATCGTTATCAGTATATTTATGCTCTTACAGGTTGGCAGCTACAGGCGTGCTTATTTTTTTCTGACAAATACTCTTCTATTTGCAATAATTATTTATGCAGTCGTTTTTTATGTTGCCGCTATATTGGCAGGTATTAGCGTGTTAAGGCTTAAGGAATGGGCAAGAAAACTTTTGCTTCTTATCGCCATAGTGGGAATCGTGGATATGTTTATTTTTCTGCCTCTAAACCACAGAGTAGTAAAGGAATTGGTGAATACGAGTGAGTTTGTGGAAAATTTAGAGAAGCAATACGATAGTCTTTCTGCAGAAGCCAAGGCAAAATTTGCTCCTACAAAGCAGTATTATGTCAGAATAGCCACTAATGCAACATTGGATGTTGGTAATGTAGTTATGGGGATTATCGAGGTAATTATGGTGGCTTACTCGCTTCTCCTGCTTTTTTTCTTTACTCGCCCTAGGGTTAGAGAGCAATTTCGGTAAATAGAGTTTTATGCTGAATAGATTTTTTGATTGGTTTACTCGGGCTTTAGTGCTATGGGTGCTTTTGGCTGTTGGTTTAGGATATTTTTGGCCAAAGACATTGATTGTTTTTAAAGAGCATAACGAGTGGCTTTTTGCCTTTACCATGTTTGGTATCGGAGCCGTGCTAACTTTGCGGGATTTTGTACCTATATTTAAAAACCCCCATCTTGTACTTTTGGGAACCGCTGCCCAGTTTGGAATTATGCCTGCTCTGGGTTTTATCGTGGCTAAAGGGCTAAGGCTTCCACCGGAGTTAGCACTGGGAGTTATTTTAGTGGGCGCTGTTCCTGGCGCTATGGCTTCGAATGTGATATCCTATTTGGCTAAGGCGGACGTGGCGTATTCCATTGCGCTGACGAGTGCATCCACATTTTTATCGCCGATTCTTACACCCACCTTTACCTATATTTTTGGCCGCACCTACATCGAAATAAAATTCTGGCCTATGTTTTTCAGCATTATTAAAATGGTAATCCTTCCGCTTATCTTAGGCATGTGGATAAAAAATATTTTTAAGCAGAGGTTGGATAAGATTATCAAGGTCTTTCCCGCGCTCTCAACTTTTTTTATTGCCTTTATCTGTGGTTTGGTGGTAGCGCTAAATAAGAATTATCTGGCAAATATTACGGCGATGATTTTTGTAGCGGTGTTTTTGCATAATCTCTTTGGTCTCATCTTGGGATACGGCGCAGGAAAACTCTATCGTTTTGACCAGAAACGTTGTCGGACGCTTTCCATTGAGGTCGGCATGCAAAACGCCGGCTTAGGAGCAGTGCTTGCACTTAAACATTTTTCTGCGCAGTCGGCTATTCCTAATGCGTTTTTCGCTACTTGGTGTATCATCACCGCTTCAATTTTGGCTGAGATATGGTCAAGGAGAATCAGGGAGACATAGGGGAGGCATAGCTAATGCCGTCTATAAAT
Source organism: uncultured Planctomycetales bacterium (assembly GCA_964405005.1). Lineage (GTDB taxonomy): Bacteria > Omnitrophota > Gorgyraeia > Gygaellales > Profunditerraquicolaceae > CAYOMI01. The sequence goes on from CAYOMI010000030.1 coordinate 7,676, forward strand.
GAACAATATATGCTTCTGGCTATCAAAGAGGCGCGTAAAAATATTAAGACAATGGAGGGCGGACCTTTTGGCGCCTGCATTGTCAAGGGCAGGCGTGTTTTGGCAGTGGCCAGAAACACAGTTTTAAAAAACGATGCCACCTGCCATGCGGAGATGAATGCAATAAGGATTGCTTCCAAAAAAATAAAAAATTTTGACCTTTCAGGTTGCGTGATATATTCTACGACCGAGCCTTGTCCAATGTGTTTTACTGCCATTCACTGGGCAAAGATTAGGACTGTAGTTTATGCAACCACAATTTCCGACGCGGCAAAAATAGGGTTTAATGAATTTAAGATTTCAGATACAAAAATGAAGGTTTTAGGCAAAAGCAGAATCCGCCTCATTAAAAGTCCTCTTATCCGCGAGTGTAAAAAACTCTTCAGAGACTGGGCAGCCCAGCCGAATAAAAAACTATATTGATATATTAAAGGAATTATGCAGCCCTTACAAATTAACGAAGTTAAAATTAGACAAATACTTAATCCCACCTCAATCGATTTGGGTGAGTATGTCATAAACCCATTTATGGGTTGCGAGTTTTCCTGTCTTTATTGTTATGTGCGTTCAAACCGTGTTATAAGCAGGAAAAAAGAGTCATGGGGAACATATGTGGATATAAGGATAAATGCTGCAGAGCAACTCGAGAAAGAGTTACTCTCTAAAAAACCCAAGAAAGTATTGTTGGGCTCAACTACCGAGTGCTTTCAACCCCGGGAGAGAATTTATAAGATTACCGGTAGAATTCTTGAGATTTTAAACAGGCATAAAGTAAATTATGCAATACTGACGCGTTCGCCATATATTTTGGATTATCTACCTTTATTGAAAGAGGGCTTCTGTCAGGAAATTTATTTTACGGTGAATAATTTCAGTCAGGAATTTAAAGATAAACTGGAACCCAAAAGCCCGGGTTTTATTTTAAGAGATGAGGCGGTTAATACTTTGTTTAAGGAAGGCCTTCCTGTGTTTCCTTATTTTTCTCCTCTCTTTCCCTGGATATCGGATTATAAAGATATTTTCTTAAAATTCCCACAGACGGAGGCAGTTGAATTTGAGTGTCTTAATTTTAATCTGAATAATATTGACGACATAATCGAAAAAATTGGTTTGGTTGAGCCGGGTTTAGCAGTAAAATATAAGAGAATGTCTTTGGATAGAGTTTTTTATGCGCAGATTTGGAGAGAGATAAAGGAAGATATAAAGAGATTGGCTAAGGAAGCAAAAAAAGATTTTAGTATTTATATTCATAACTTTAGAAAATATTTTGAGAATAGATATTCGTGATTACAGAAATTAAAGAGGGGTTATGAAAAGCGAAGTATTTTTTGTCAAAGTAGAAAGTCAGAATTTAGAAGCGCGCAGCGATGCCTTGAAAAGAATCTTAGATAAAGTCGGCTCATATTTAAACTATCAGAAGGATGAATTCTTGCCGATAAAGATTACTATCGGAGATTCTGCCTGTATTTATCACCTCAATCCAGAACTGGTAAAATGTGTGGTATCTTTTGCAAAGGCAAAAGGTGCAAGACCATTTCTTTTTGATACAAATGTTATTTATAAAGGTCAGCGTCAGAATGCTATTGATCATCTGAATTTAGTACAGAGTAAAGGTTTCGGGCATTCTAAAGTGGGTGCGCCATTTATCGTAGCGGACGGTGTATTCGGTAAAGATGGCAAGGATTTTGAGATTAACCGGCAGCACATAAAAAAGATAAAAGTTCCTTCTTTTGTGGGGATGCTGGATAGTCTGTTGGTGCTTTCACATCCTACGGGTCATATTATCAGCGGTTATGCTGGCGCAATTAAAAATGTGGCGATGGGGATGGTTTGCCGTTCTGCCAAACAGGCCCAGCATTCATCGCTTAAACCCAGTGTCATTGAGAAGAAATGCACTTCCTGTGGTTGTTGTATAGTGATTTGTCCGGTGGATGCAATAGCTTTTAAAAAAGACAAAGCATTTATTAACCAGAGTTTATGCTTAGGTTGCGGAGAATGTATTTGCGCCTGTAAGTTCGATGCTATTTATATCAACTGGCAGGAAGAACCCCTAATTTTTGTTAAGAGAATGTGTGAGGCGGCGGATTTTATCCTTTCTAAATTTAAGAATAAATTTTTTATCAATTTCTCCTTTGATATAACCAAGGAATGTGATTGCATTTCAAACAAAGATGAGAAAATGATAGCCCGCAATATTGGGATTCTGGCTTCTTCTGACCCGCTGGCAGTAGATAAGGCAACGCTGGATTTGGCGCAGGAGCAAAAGGTCACAGCGTATTTAGAAGACCTGCGTAATGTATATGAAGAGATGTTTAAGTATGCACATAAACTGGGAATGGGTAATTTAGATTATGATTTAATTACGGTTTGAGGATAAAAAGGACAGGTTCCCGATTAGCTCGGCAGACGCTACCCGATTATCTTAGCACCAGGTGGTAAGGTAATCGGGAAGCAGGTGCGCGATTGGCTCGCCACCAGGTGTTAAGATGGATAGTAAGATGGAAAAATTTGGGATTTTGTTTGGGGTAAAGAAATCCGAAATCAAGAAGACCTGTATATTGATGCCTTTGGTCTCTAAGGTTTTTCTAAAGGGTTTCGGAGTTAATAAGTTAAAGAATGGTAAATTATACTCTGTGGGAACAGGGGAGGAATTTTCACTGATACGCACTGGAATGCAAGCAGGATTATTGGGCGATGCGGTGCTATATCTAAACGAAACCCCCTGTAGAAATCTTATCCTTTTTGGCTCTTGCGGTTTATTGAATGATAATAATTTAGGCATAGGAAATTTAGTTGCCGCAATTAAGGCTTATTCCTATGAAAGTCTTAGCGATATGCTTTTGCATAAAAAGGCAAAAGTTTATTATCCGCACAAAATATTATTAAATAAATTATTAAAAAATAAATCTATAAAAAAGGTTTCTTGCGCTACGATTTCTTCTTTGAAACTTGAGGAGCAAAATTTGGATTTATTCATAAAAAAAGGAATTGATGTGGTAGATATGGAATGTTCTGCCTTTTTTGCCGCCGCAAAATTTAGCGGCCTTAAGGCAATTACCTTATTTTATGTAAGCGATATTGTTAAAAAATTCCCTTTTTATCAGGCGCAAGAAGAACCGCAGAAATCTGTTATATCCGAAGCAGTAAGAAAATCCAGCCGCATTATATGCGAGTTTATCAGAGAGAACTTAAGCGATTGAACAGTGTAAAGTCATTTGTTCAACGCCGTTATCCTTCGTTCGGCATTAATAAAAAACAGGAGATAACCCGCCTTTTGTATGAAATCTCTAAAAGAGAAAATATCTCTCCTTCAGGAATTATCCAGAGTTTAGACGGAAAAGGTTTTTTCAAAGTAAAAAAATATCTTTTACAGCGCCGTTATCCTTTTTCTTTTTGGCGCCCCAAGCCTTTGCGGCCATACCTGCCAAAGATAGAACTAAAATCAGCCGGGGCCTGCGATTTAGAGAGAAAGGAATTTTATCCTAAGTGCATTTTTATTGAGGAAAATGCAGTTGACTCATTTATAGCCCGGCGATTTAAAGAGTTCTTCCCGAAAGCCAAGTTTTCAAGAATAAAATCTTTGAAGGATTATCACTGTAGTCACAGAAATTTTGATATAGAGGACTATAATAAAAGGCAGGATACTGTCTTTATTATCAGCGAGGAATACGATTTTTTCAAAAAGTGTCCCTGTACAAAAAATGCCCTGGGGTGTGGTTACCGTATTTTTAACTTGGGGTTCGGCTGCATTTTTGAATGCACCTACTGTTATCTACAATTCTACTCAAACTGCGCAGGAATTATCATACCCGCAAATATCAGCAGGTTTTTTGATACATTTCATATCTATAAAAGAAAAGGCCTACGTCTGGGAACAGGAGAGTTCACTGATTCCCTGGCACTGGATAATATAACCGAGTTTTCTTTAAGTATTATAGAATTTTTCAGGAAACAGAATGATATTACATTTGAGTTTAAGACAAAGAGTAACCGGATTAATAATCTTCTAAAAGTGCCGTCCGCAGATAATATTGTTATTTCCTGGTCGCTTAATCCACAAAGTATAATAAATGAGAATGAATATTTTACGTCTTCTTTAAAAGAGAGGATTACCGCGTCCAGAAAGTGCGTGCAGGCGGGCTATAGGGTTGGATTTCATTTTGACCCCGTAATATATTCTCAGGACTGGCAGCGCGATTATGCGGGAGTAATAGATTTACTTTTTGAAAACATTAAACCAAGAGATATCGCTTGGGTAAGCATAGGGACCTTCAGGTTCAGACCGGATTTAAAACCCATAATCGAAAAACGTTTCCCGCAAAATAGAATATTGGATGAGGAACTTGTGCTGGCTTTTGATAATAAGCTTAGGTATCCTGATGCGCTAAGATATAATATATATAGG
>CAYOMI010000031.1:0-12104 GCA_964405005.1 uncultured Planctomycetales bacterium
AGCTAATATAATGCATCATTATAAGAGTAAGGCTATAGGTAGCAAGATAGATTTAAAGAATTTTAAGAACCTGCTTGATGAATCTTTGCATATCTACAATTTTAACTATGGTTTAATGAAGAAAATTTCAAAAGACGCTAGTTTTAAAACTACCTTTGTATTACAGCCTACTATATTTACAAAATCAATTTTGTCAGAATACGAAACCTGGCACCTTAAAGAGGCAACTTTCGGTAGCTTCAAGACTGATACTGAGTTGCGCGAACTTTGGGATTATTGGCGTAATAATATAAGACAATTAAAGTTATCCAGTGATAATAATATAGATTTTCTGGATGCTTCTTCAGCACTTTCGAATAATAAAAACACGATTTTTTCTAGTGAGGAGGATTGGGAGCATACCAATTGGTTAGGTAATCAACTTATTGCTGAGGTAATTGTAAAAAAGATTTTAAGCGAAGCCCAAAGGGAGATTAAATAAAATTATAATTTATATTGATATTTTTAGACTGAAACGTAGATGAGTGAACTGAATATAAAAAAGAAAATTCTGATTATATTTTTTCTTTCTTTAATAATGCAATTAGTTTTTATTTCTTTGGTAGATATTCAGGTACGGCAGGATGCCTTGACTTATTACGAACTAAGTAAGAATATTGCTAAAGGTGATGGCTTTGTTCTTGATGGTAAGCCATGCCCTAATTTCAGTATTAAGCCTCTCTATTGTATTTTTTTGGCGGGCATCATTAGGGTTTTCGGCGAGAATATCTTTATCATCAAGATTATCCAGGCAATCATAATTGCCCTGTCTTGTCTATTCGTATTTAAGTCGGCCAGGATTATATTTGGTGAAAAAGTTGGATTTTGGTCGGCATTTATTATGGCCATATATCCTCCTTTTGTGTCCATCTCAAGCCATCTTATTTCCGAGTCATTATTCATTTTTCTTTTAACTTTATCTATTTATTTTTGGATTAAAGGTGAGAAAGAAGATAAAACCATCTTATTTGTACTCTCAGCATTATTTATGGGGCTATCAACTCAGGTAAGAGCAACTTCTACTTTTTTGCCGTTATTTATTTTCTTTTTCGGTTTATGGAGAAATAAATCTAAACTGAAGTACACCAAGAGATTTATTCTATTTTTGGCTATTGTCATTGCCTGTATCGTGCCCTGGACAGTTAGGAATTATCTTATTTTTAAAGTATTCAGCCCCGTGTCTTCAATAGAAGTCCTTTGGCAGGGCACCTATGTAGACGGCGGCGCTAACTCCGATAATTCCCTTTTGAAAATTAAACAGCAAGAGATGATTAATTCAGTCAAAGAAGATTATACTAAATATAATGAAATAGCGCTTACAGCAGCAAGAGAAAACTTAAGGAAGCATTTTTTGGGTTATCTGGCGCTATTTCCGGTAAAATTTATTCGGCTCTGGATCGGAAGTTACAGCAATCTCTTTGATATAAGCGTATTTTATAGCGACCTGCTTAAATCTATGTCGCTTTTAAGGCAAAATTTAGGGTTGTTTTTATTTAAAACTTTTAATCTATGTTTATCCGCGAGTTTATTATTATTGGGCTTGCTAGGCATGGGCTTTGTCTATAAAAGAAAAGAGTGGCGAGAGACTTATATTTTATTTTCTATTTTTGTTTATTTTTCACTTTTGCATATGTTTTTAATCGCAGAGCCCAGATATGGGCTCCCTGCCTTGCCGTATTTAATAATCTTTGCGATTTTTGCTTTAGCTAACCTTAGAAAGAGAGGAAGAGATGTTATTGAAAAATAAAAAGGTTTTAGTAACCGGTGCGGGTGGCTTTATCGGAAGCCATTTAGTCGAGGCGTTAGTTAAGAAATCAGCCAAGGTAAAGGCGTTTGTGCGCTATAATTCCAAGAATAGTTGCGGCAATATCGTCTTACTGGATCCAAAGATAAGGAATGAAGTTGAATTATGTTACGGGGATTTAAGGGAACAGGATACTTTAACCAAAGTGATGTCAGGGGTTGATGTGGTTTTTAATCTGGCAGCCCTCGTAGGCATACCTTATTCTTATCTTCATCCCCATGAAGTAGTGATGACGAATATTCTGGGAACCTTGAATGTCCTGACCGCAGCTAGGGAGGCAAAGGTGGAGAGATTAATCCAGACCTCTACTAGCGAAGTTTATGGTTCGCCGGAGCAGGTGCCGATTAAAGAAGATGCGCCTTTAAGACCTCAATCTCCTTATTCAGCCAGTAAAGTCGGCTCTGACGCGATTGCCTTGAGTTTCTATTATAGTTTTAACCTGCCGATAGCAGTGGTTAGGCCTTTTAATGCCTACGGCCCACGGCAGTCTAACCGCGCGGTTATCCCCACCATTATCAGCCAGGCGATTGCTGATGATACAATTAAGTTAGGGGCACTTACCACACGGAGAGATTTTACTTATGTGCTAGACATCGTGGACGGTTTTATCAAAATAGCAGAATGCGACCTTGCGCTAGGTGAGGTGATTAATGTGGGGTCAGGTAATTGCGTTGCTATTCAGGACGTCGTTAATCTAGTCGGGAAAATCCTGAATAAAAAAATTACGGTGAGAGAAGATACTCGTAGGATCAGGCCTCGAAATAGCGAGGTGCGTAGATTATTGGCAGATAATGCCAAGGCCAAAAAAGTATTAAAATGGCAGCCCAAATTTGAACTAGAAGAAGGACTGCGGTTAACAGTAAATTTTATCAGAAATAACCCCGAACTTTATAACCCAAATGTCTATGCGGTCTAAAATTTTACCTAAAGGCAAAGATTGGCTTTCTCCTTTTGCCAAAGATATCCTGGCGGTAATGCTGGTGATGGCGTTTTTCTATATTCAACATTTATTATCCTTTCGTTTCGGGATTGATTTTGAAGAAGGCGCTTCCGGCAACGCTTATTATTATGCCATCCAGGGGCTTAAGCCGTATCTGGATTTTGAATGGATTTATGGTCCATTTTCATTTTTGGTTTATCCGGGAATTATGAAAATCTTCGGCGTAAATTTGGCAGTTTTAAGATTGAGTTATATTGTCTTTGCGTCTCTGGTAATACCTTTGGCTTATTTTCTGGCTAAAAGAATTATGCCGCTTACCTGGGCAGCCCTGGCAAGTTTTCTAGCGGTAGATTTCTTTGACGTACCTTATTATACTTACAATCATGTCTTTGCGGTTTTGGGTGAATTGGCATGCCTATTGATGGTACTCAGAGGAATCCATAGCAAAAAATATATCTTTAATTTTATCTGGGCAGGCATTTTTGCCAGCATGACTGTTTTGACAAAACCGTTTTTCTCCGGGATACTCTTAATTACTTCTGTTTTATTATTTTTAATCATTTTAAAACTGGTAGATAGACAAAGCCTTAAATTTGGACTTTCGGCTGCCGTCTTTTTAGTTACAATAGCACTAATTTTATCTGCCTTTTCTTATTTTTATCTGGGCAGTGCCGTCAAAAACTTTTTTGCGCAGAGCACGCCGTTTTCTGCCGACCCTATCGGAGCCCTTTATGATGTCAAAGAGGTAGAATTACACTCAATCAGCCAAAGGATAACAGAGAGGTTTTCCAACTTAATTGCATTAAATAAATTTTTCCTTATTACTTCTTTTAAGAGTTTGAAGCAAGCTCTGGTTAATTGGTTTGATGATTTTATTTTTTGTTTGCCTTTTTTAGTCGGGCCGATTATTTTTATTGTTTCTCTAACAGCGAAAAAAAGAAATTCAAAAGTTATAAATATTTTCAAAAAAAATAAACCTACATTTTTGCTATTGGTTATAAGCGCGATAGTTATTTCCTGTGAGAATTTAACAGTAGGACATCGGATGAACCGGACATTTAATACCCAGACTACGCTCATATTATTAATGTTTCTTTTCTATCTTTGGCAGATTCTAGTTTCCCGGAAATTTAAGCCAGTCGTCTTTTGCATAACTATACTTTTTGTCCTAGGTTTAAGTTTTTTACATTTCTTTAGATATCCCTGGTCACGCAGTAGAGAGTTCCGCGCAGTCTTAAAATTGGAACGTAGCGGTGGCATATTAGTTAGGCCGTCAGAAAAAAGCCTGTATGAGGGGTTATCAGCTTATCTTTCGCAAAACCTGAATAAGGACGATAAAATAGTAGTCCTCGGTTATGATCCCCAATTTATTTTTCTCACCGGTTATCAAAGCCTTTTTCCGGATCAGGAGTATATCTTTCTGAAATTGGAATTATTGATGAAACTCTGCCCGCGTGACCCTAAAATGTTAGTTAGATTACACTCAGTTGAATCTAAGATTATTTTTCGGATACAATCCCAGAAGCCCAAAGTTATTTTGGATATTGTGTCCGAAAAAAAAGAAGGATTGTTCAAAGGGGCAGTGGCCAAATATATAAGGGATAATTATACCTTACGCCGGACATTCGGTCCCGGCCAAATATACGACATGAAGAGCGCTAAGACGGGATGGGCGAGAGTCGATCTATATGCGTTACGCTAAAAAGTTTAAGATGATACCTTTAGTCAGGCCTTATTTAACCGGCAATGAATTACGCTATGCACAGGAATGCATCCAGACGGGATGGATTTCTTCTTTAGGGAAATTTGTGGCTAAATTTGAAGAAGATTTCTCGGATTTCTGCGGTTGCCGATACGGCATTTCAACCTGTAACGGTACCGCCGCCTTGCATTTGGCTTTAAGGGTATTGGGGATCGGTAAAAACGATGAAGTTATAGTGCCGGATTTGACATTTATCGCTACTGCCAATGCCGTGTCGTATTTAGGGGCAAGGCCGGTTTTTGTGGATTCAGAAATGACAACCTGGAATATGGATCCTCTACAGATAGAAAGCAAGATAACACCTAAGACCAAGGCCATTATTGTCGTGCATCTTTATGGGCATCCCGCCCAGATGGATATAATCTTGGAGATTGCGCGTCGACATAATCTATATGTTATAGAAGATGCCTGTGAGGCCCACGGCGCTCTTTATAAAGTAAAGAAGATCGGTAGCATAGGTCATCTGGGCGTCTTTAGCTTCTACGGCAATAAGATTATAACTACCGGCGAAGGCGGGATGATTGTGGCGAATAATAAGAAGTTTGCTGACCGCGCTAAATTTTTAAGAGACCACGCTATGTCAAAAAAGAAGAGGTATTTTCACTCTGAAATCGGCTTTAATTACCGTATCACCAATATCCAGGCAGCCATTGGCTCGGCGCAATTAGAAAATATTCATTATTTTATTAGAGAGAAAATTAAGATAGCCAAACTTTATAATATGATGCTTGCGAATGTACAAGGGATAACTCTGCCGCCGAAAGAGGAATGGGCCAAAAGCGTGTATTGGTTATATAGTATTCTCGTAAATAACGGTAGGCGAGATAATTTGATGATGAGACTGAAAGATTGCGGTATTGAAACCAGGCCATTTTTTATCCCCTTGCACCGGCTTCCCCCTTATCGGCTAAAGGAGCGTTTTCCTATCAGTGATAAACTCTCTAGAGACGGAATTAGTTTGCCATCTTTTGTAGGAATTAAAAAAACAGAGGTAAAATATATTTGCGGTAAAATTAAAAATATATTAGTGAAAGGATAATCCATGAAAAGAGTTTTATGTATTAACCCTCCCCCCGGCAATATTATTGGAAAACTTTCTCGAGACGGCAGATGCCAGTCTGAAGAAGGGACGTGGACAGAGACCTTTCCGCCTACCACCCTGACTTCCATCGCCGGACATATCCGCAGCAGAGGTCACAAGATAGGTCTCATAGATTGCATAGGAAGCAATATTTCCTGGGGATTACTTAAGCGTAAGATACAAGAATTTAAACCCGACACCGTTATTATCAATACCGTAACCCCGACCATAAAAGAAGATTTAAATGTTGCACGCATAACAAAAGAGGTATCCAGGAGCATTATTACGGCTGTTTACGGGACAATGCCGACGGCAATGCCGAGAGAGTTAAAGAAATGGTGTCCGGAATTAGATTTCTGCATTCGTGGAGACCCGGAAACACCCGCGCTTAACATAGTAGAAAATAAAGAAGTGACGCAGGATATCTGGGTTGAGGAAGAATTGGATAAGTTGGGCATCCCTGCCTATGAACTTTTACCTCGATACCGATTTCCACTTAATGATAAACGTTGGACTTTTTTAATTGACGGCAAGGGTTGCCCTTATCGTTGCGTATATTGCGTAGAGCCGATTATCAGTAAACGCAAAGCGCGTTACAAGAGCATTCCGCGAGTTATCGAAGAAATAGAGTATATAGTTGACCGGCATCACTATCCATATTTTATGTTTTGGGACGAACTCTTTACCTTAAATATAGAGCGCTCAAAGGAAATTTGTAGGCGAATAATTGCTAAAAAATTAAATAAAAGATGCCAATGGATGATTACCACGCGCGTAGATAAGGCAGATGAGGAACTCTTTATATTAATGAAGAAGGCAGGATGTTGGATGGTTGTCTTTGGCGTAGAATCAGGGAATCAAAAGGTATTGGATGCAGTAAAAAAAGATATTACCCTAGAGCAGAGCCGTAGGGCAGTAAACTTGGCCTATCGTTGCGGATTAAAGACCGTCGGCCATTTTATTATGGGTTTACCCGGCTCTTCTAGAGAAACAGATGCGGATACTATAAATTTCGCTTTGTCCCTCCCTCTACATTATGCCCAATTTTATTGTTGTACTGCTTTTCCCGGTTCAGAACTCTATGACCTGGCTTTAAAAGAAGGATATCTCTCTGTAAACAGCTGGGAATATGTAGAGCAAGGTACGGCTAACATCGGTTATCCGCATTATAGCGCTTCTGATATTCAACAGATGCGCCGGCTCGCATACCATAAGTTTTATTGGCGCCCCGCATTCTTCAAAATGTTTGTCGGCTGTCTTTCTTTAATGGCATTGATTAAATTAATACCGCGAGGATTAAGATTTATAAAATGGATGAAAAAGTAAGCATATCTGTCATCGTCCCGACTTTAAATGAAATCAGAAGCATCGAGACGGTCCTTAAGAGCATCTCTCAGGAAAATGTGGATGAGATCTTAGTTGTAGACGGTCATTCTACCGACGGAACTATTGATTTGGTCGAGAAATTAGGTTACCGTTTGCTTTCTCAGGAAGGCCACGGCTTAGGCAATGCCATACAGACAGGAATAAATAATACAAAAGGAGATGTCATTGTCATTGTGGATGCCGACGGTTCTCACGATTCCAGAGACATAGCTAGGTTGGCCGCAAAGATTCAACAGGGATACGACGTCGTAGTGGGCTCTCGTTATATAAGCGGACCGAGTATAAGGGGTTTTGCTATAGGCACATTATTCCCTCGGAGCCAATCCTCATCTTATGACGATACTCTTATCAGGGAAATCGGTAATAGGTTGTTTACCTTTCTCTGCAGAAAAATTTACCATCTTCAGATTCACGATACCCTAATGGGCTTTAAGGCCTTTCGCAGACATATCTTTAATAAGATAAAACTGAATGAATGCGGCCAAGAATTTGATGTTGAGATATTAATCAAAGCGAAAAAGGCGGGTTTTAAAATAGGAGAAGTTCCGGTAATAGAACATAAGAGGGTTTACGGTAAATCTAAATTAAGCGTTCCCTACCATGGCTTTAAAGTCCTGCAGGTAATTATAAAGGAGATCTTTAGGAAATAATGAAAGAAAATGAAATAATTTTGGTGAATCCATTTCAGAGAATAATCGGCGATAACGAAGGCGCATCCGCGCCTCCTTTAGGGCTCATGTATATTGCCTCCTTTTTGGAAAAAAGGGGACATTCTGTGGGAATTGTAGATGCCAGGTTAAATCGTTTTGACATCAGTCAGACTATCCGCGCTATGCAAAAGAAAAGCTCTCATCCCTTATTAATCGGGCTCTATATTAATTCCTTTAATCAGAAAATTTGCCGGAATCTAGTTAAGGATTTAAAGCAGGTATTTCCTGCTACTACTATTGTAGTAGGCGGACCTGTACCTACGGCAATCCCCCGGCGGGTTTTAGAGGATATTTCTCCGGATTATCTAGTGCGCGGGGAAGGAGAATTTGCGCTTGAGGGTTTAGTTCAAAAGATAAAAAGAAATGTTGGATACCCAATACGTGAACTACCCGGAATAATCCCTAGAGATATGAGCGTGCCTCTGGATAGCAGGGCTACCCGGATTACTAACCTTGATGATTTGCCGTTTCCGGCATACCACCTCCTAGGCGACATAAAAAAATATTCTTCTTTTGCCCGCGGTAGGCCTTTTGCGACGATGATTATTAGCCGCGGATGCCAATATAATTGCGATTTTTGCTCCAAAGATGTTTTTGGAAATAATATTACCAGGAGAAGTGTTCAGAATGTAATTGATGAGATAGACGAGTTAGTCGGCCATTTCGGCATTAAACAGGTTAATTTTGTCGACGATAATTTGACCAATAACCGTAACTATTTTGAAGAGTTATTGGATGGGATATTAGTGCGTAATTATAAGATTTGGTTTAATGCCTCTAGCGGTGTCAGGTCGGAAATTCTGGACTGGCAGTTATTACATAAGATGCATAGGGCAGGTTTTTATAGTCTGGCCTTTGGGATTGAGAGTGCGGATCAAAAATTATTGAACCTGCACGATAAGAACTTAAATATAGATTTGATGGAGGCGAAGATTGCGCTTGCCCGGAGTGCAGGATTTTCTATCTATGGATTTTTTATTATCGGATTGCCCGGCGAAACCGAAGAATCGTTTCAGAAAACCTTAGCATTTATTCAAAGGACGCGACTGGACATGGCTAATTTTACTATCGCCACCCCTTTTCCGGGTACAAAAATGCTAAGACTGATTAAAGAAAAAGGCAAATTATTAGTCGATATAGAAGGCGGTATCGATAAAGGTTATTATGGTGCCAGTTGTTTCTTTGCCTATCCAGGACTGGAGCCCGAAGATGTTATCAGACGATACAAAGTTGCCTATCGCAGATTTTTTAATTTTAAAAAAATCTTGAAACTTCTAATTAAATACCGGGGGATATCGGAATATAGGTGGTTTATCGCCAACGGACTGTCGGTGGCACGAAATATATTCAGATAGGAAGTTTCCCAGAGAGGACATAATTCATGTTTTATAAAAATGTCGAGATCGATGATTACCAACGGCTTTTATCCCACCGAGAAGTTTGGCGGAAGAAGCCGGCGCTTAATTATTTTTACAGCGAGGCCCTTTTTAAAAAGATAAAATATTATTGTAACCGTCTTCCCATTTTAGAGGTGGGATCCGGCCCAGGATTCTTAAAAAATTATTGGAAGGATATAGTCAGTTCCGACGCTATCCCTGTGCCATGGTTAGATATGGCTTGTCGCTGTGAAGAACTGCCTTTTAGGGATTCTACTTTTGCGAGCCTTGTCTGTATAGACGTATTCCATCACCTAGCTTATCCTCTAGAATTTTTAAAAGAGGCGGAGCGCGTAGTAGTGCCTGAAGGCAAGATTATTATGATAGAGCCATGGATGACGCCCATTTCTCATATCTTCTATAAATATATCCACCATGAATTGTGTGAAAAGAGTAGAGATCCCTGGGGCGGCGTTTCCCGAAAAGACCAGGGGCTTTTTGACGGCAATGTTTATCTTACCTATCAGTGTTTTAATAGAAAAGGACGTACCGAATTTGAAACCCATTGCCCCAACTTAAGACTAAAGAAGATTGAGTTGCTCGGAGTTTTTGTTTATTTTTTAACCGGCGGATTTCAACCCAATCTCGGTATCAAGAGCAAGCGTTTGATGAATAACTTATTTCGTATTGAGAAATCTTTAGAACCGCTATTTTCTTCTCTTTGTGCAACCAGGGCTTTGATTGTAATCGAAAATTTAAAATAAATATTTCTCATGCTACAAGATAAATTAATACGCAACGCTTTATCCATAGACTTGGAAGATTGGTATCAGGGTATGCTACAGGTAAACTACGGCGATTGGAATAAATATGAAGACAGGTTGTCAGCCAGCGTAGATAAAATATTGAATCTCTTATCATCTCAAGGCAGGAAGGCCACCTTTTTTACGCTTGGTTACATTGCCGAGAGGCATCCTGAGATAATTAGGCAGGTTGCTCAGGCAGGCCATGAGATAGCCAGCCATGGCTATGCCCATAGGCCTGTTTATGCCCAGACGCCAGAAGAGTTCCGTGATGATGTAATACGCTCTAAAAAGATCATTGAAGCGATTAGTGCGACAGAGATTATAGGGTATCGGGCGCCATTTTTCTCCATTACCAAAAAATCCCTCTGGGCGCTGGGTATACTGCAGGAATTAGGCTTTAAATATGACTCTAGTATTTTTCCAACGAGAAACTTTTTATACGGAATACCGGATGCACCGCAGACGATTTATCGCCCAGATACGGAAGGCCTGATTGAATTTCCCCTTTCGGTCTTAAGGATAAGAGGATTAAATCTTCCGGTCTGTGGCGGATTTTACCTGCGGACGCTACCCTATTTTATTAGCGCCTACGGGATACGTCAGCTCAATCGTAGAGGCTGGCCAGCGATTATTTATCTACACCCCTGGGAATTAGACACAGATAAACCGAAAATACCTTACGGCCTTAAATGGCGTATTATCTATGACCACAATATAGCCAAGACCGAGAACAAATTTAGGTGTCTGCTCAAGAATTTTGAATTCACGACTATCAGAGAGGTCCTCTTTGGAGCAAAAGAAAAGAATTAAAGAGCATTTTGAAAGGATGTCTGATACCTTTGATGCTATCTATGAAGAAGAAAAGCATTCTCTTTTTCACAGATTACTCGATATCCTTTTTCGCAGCCATATCTTGAAGAAACGGATGGAGATGATGATTGCACTCTGCGGCGATGTGAAAGGTAAGGATATCCTGGATATCGGTTGCGGCCCGGGTAGATTCGCGGTTGAATTGGCCAAGGGAAAACCAAATTTAATCCTGGGCATAGATATATCCGATAAGATGATTAGTTTGGCTAAGGAGATAGTTAAAAACAGGAATTACCAGCAACTCTGCGTTTTCCAGAAGACCGATTTTATGGATAAGGATTTTACCCAAAAATTTGATATTGTTTTGGCTTCCGGCGTATTTGATTATGTCCCTGAGCCTGAGGCGTTTTTGGCCAAAGTAAGCGAGGTAGCGCGGGAAATGGTTATTTTATCTTTTCCGATTAAATTTACCTTATTGACGCCCTTGAGAAAGATGTGGCTTGCTTTTAGGGATTGCCCGAATTTTTATTATACCAAAAACCAGATTAAGAGATTGTTAAACGGGGCCGGCCTTAAGGCTGTTGCGATATATCGGATAGGAAGTTTTTTGGTGAACGGAAATTACATATTAGCCTGTACGCGGAGGTAATCCTATGAAGGCAGTGATATTAGCAGGAGGAATGGGGATTCGCCTAAGACCTTTTACCTTCTCCATACCGAAGCCGCTTTTACCTATCGGAGAAAAACCTATACTGGAGATTATTATCGGCCGTCTGAAAAAATTCGGCTTTCGCGAATTCATCTTGGCTGTGGGCTATAAATCCAAGATGCTCCAGGCCTATATCGGCGACGGCAGAGACCTGGCTGTGCATATAGATTATCTACCGGAAAAAAAGCCGCTAGGAACCGCAGGATTCTTATCGCTACTTAAAGAAAAGTATGCCTTGCGTCATGACGAATCTTTTCTTCTGATGTACGGCGCTATTATGACTAGGCTTAATTTCTTGAAGATGGCACAATGCCATAAAAAGAATAATTATGAAATTACGGTAGGGATAAAGGTGTTGCAGGAAAAAAAGCCTTATGGTTTCGTGGAGACAAAAGGCAACCTGGTTAAAGAAATTATAGAGAAGCCGTCTTTCAGTCGAGTGATAAACGCCGGAATATATATGATAAAGACAAGCGCCATCAGGCAGGTGCCCAGAAATAAATTTTTTACTATGCCCAATCTGATTAATAGATTAATCGCCGGCGGTTACCGCGTAGGTGCGTATAATATAAAAGAATACTGGTTGGGGCTAGAAGAATTGCGGCATTTTGAAGAGATTTATAATAATAAACATATCCGTCAAGCCCTAATTAAATAATTAGATTTTCGACGGTAGTATAG
>CAYOMI010000032.1:0-11884 GCA_964405005.1 uncultured Planctomycetales bacterium
CTAAATCCTTTGTCTTTCCTTGCTCTTTTATGCTGGTCTGTGCCATGAACCCCTGTCCCTGCGGCTACTATACTGACCCTAAAAAGGCCTGCAGATGCAACCCACATAAAATTCAGAATTATATGGCTAAAATTTCCGGACCGCTTTTAGACAGAATTGATATCCAGATTGAAATTCCCGCAGTAAAATATAAGGAGCTTGCAGACATTAATGAGGCTGAACCTTCAAAAATAATTAAAGCCCGCATAGAAAATGCGCGGGCTATCCAGAGAGAACGTTTTAAGTCTGAAAAAATTTTCTATAATGCGCAGATGAATACAAAACTGCTTAAGAAATATTGTATCCTGAAAGAAGAGGCTAAACAACTCCTGAAGATGGCAATGGCTGAGTTGGGATTATCTGCGCGTGCTTATGACAAAATATTAAAAGTCTCCCGGACAATTGCCGATTTGAAAGCATCAGAAACTATTTTAGCCGAACATATCTCAGAAGCAGTCCAGTATAGGGGTTTAGATATACAGTGGTAGGCTATTTTTCTTTTTGAATAACCCTCAAGAATACATCCACAATGTGGGGGTCAAATTGGGTGCCTGAGCCCTTTTTTATGATAGTTATGGCCTTCTCTTTAGGATAGGCCTTACGATAGGGACGGTCGGATATAAGTGCCTGATAAACATCAGCCAGAGCAATAATGCGTGCTCCAATAGGAATTTCTTCTCCTTTTAATCCCATAAGATAACCTTTGCCATCCCAGCGTTCATGATGATAATAAATTAAAGGAATTATGCCGTGGAAAAGTTGAATTGGTCTTAAGATATCCGCACCGACTTGAGGGTGCTTCTTAACCTCTGTAAATTCAGTTTCTGTTAATTTTGATTTCTTAAGCAAGATTTTTTCGCTTATTCCAATTTTACCCAAATCATGAAGCATGGCTGCTTGTCTGATTAACCCTATTTCCTCTTTGGATAATTTTAACTCGCAAGCAATCTCTGTAGCATAATAAACAGTTTTTTCCACATGTTCACCAGTATAACGGTCTTTTACCTCAATGGTTTTGGCAAAAGCAAAAATTGCCTCTACTAAACTCTGGTTGCTCCGCCGATTGAGTTTATCTATCTTACTTCTTAAGAGTTTAATCTCCGGAGTTTGCTTGATTTTATCTATAGCGACATCTTTTTCTTTTTGGATATCCAAAGAAGAACCAACCCGGTTACCTCCAAATTCTTTAACTTTGGCGATAATCTGATCAGCAAGATTGACTAAATCCGCATCCCTGAATATCTTATCCTCAGGATATGAAGCAACTGCTACGCTTAATTTCAGTTTAACCCTATGCTTCCTGTCTCCAAAATCACATAAACTAATCGCATCTAAAAGTCTTTGTCCTAAGATTAAGGTGGAAGACCTGTCTATTCTTGGTGATACAATCGTAAACTCCTCTCCTCCTGAGCGAATAACAATATCATATCGGCGCACCATTCTCTTTAGCTGCCCTGCTAATTGCTTTAGTACTAAATCACCAAATTTATGCCCATAAACATCGTTTATAGACTTAAAGTAATCAATGTCCAGAAGTATTACGGAAAGTGGAGAATAATATCTGCGACTGTGCTGAAATTCTCTTTCAATTATTTCTTCAAGATAACGGTGATTATAGAGCCCAGTTTGCGGGTCAATTAAAGATAACTTCTTAAACTTCTTGTTTGATTCTATAAGTTCTTTAGTTAAATTTTCCCGTTCCAGTTGCGCTTTTTTATATTCGCTGATATCAATGGCGGTGGCGGCCATAAATAATGACTTATCTTTTTCATCTCTGATGGCTATCCCGTTCATCAACATAGGAAAGACAGAACCGTTTTTATGTTTATGCCATATCTCGCGGGCACTGAAACTGCCAGTCTCTTTTAGCTCTTTGAGCGCTTGCCTAACCTCCTCTAGTTGTTCCGCAGTATGAAAAATAATTAAATTTTTACCCCTTAGTTCCTCTGGTTTATACCCATGGATAGCGGCAAAGTACTCATTTATATATTCGAGTTTTCCTTCAATATCAGCGATGGCAATACCATAATTAGCATCTTCGGCGATGGTCTTAAATTTTTCTATTTCTTCTTCTGCAAGCCTTCGCTCAGTAATATCCCAAAAAACGCCAAATATTCCAATCGTTTTTCCATTGCCATCTTTTACAGGAACCTTATATGTCTGAACAATGAATTCTTGCCCATGCTGTATATATCTTTCTTCTAATTCTTCAGGGATTCCTGACTGCATAATTCTGTTATCATCGGCTCTATATTTCTCAGCCAACTTTTT
Source organism: uncultured Planctomycetales bacterium (assembly GCA_964405005.1). GTDB lineage: Bacteria > Omnitrophota > Gorgyraeia > Gygaellales > Profunditerraquicolaceae > CAYOMI01. The sequence goes on from CAYOMI010000032.1 coordinate 2,311, forward strand.
AGGATAAAAATCATAATCTGTTTTTCCTTTAATTTGGGAGGGCTCTAAATTCAAATCTTTGGCGTAGCTATCGTTACACAATACGTAAACTGAATTTAAATCTTTATAAAATATTTTTTGTGGTATACTTGCAAGGAGTGCAATATATCTGTTCTGACTTTCACGTAGTGCTTGCTCTATTTTTTTGCGTTCTGAAATCTCCTGTTCTAATTTAGTGGTGCGCTCTTTAACCAAATCTCCCAGGCAGCCATAATGTTTCTTTAATTCTGCTTCCATCTTCCTATGTTCAGTAATATCCTCCACCATCTCTATAGCGGCAATTATCTCTCCCTCTTTATCTTTAATAGGAGAAGAAATTATCCTATAATTTAAGATTTTATCACCTGCGGGTGTCTGGGTTATGGATTCATGCACCTGCCCATCCTGTAAGGTCTTATAGGTTGGGCAGTAGAAACACACAGTTTCTCGGGGAGGCTTATTAAAAGAGCGGTAACACAGAGGCTTTTTGGAGACATCAATATCAGGAAACCATTTTCTCATTATTTTATTAAGCGATAATATTTCCATTTGGGGACTAATGAGCGATACTCCAATGCCAATATTTTCTACTACGCTTTTAAACTTCTCTTCCGATTCCTTTAAGGCATCCTCAATACGTTGGCGCTCAGCGACTTCCTGCTCTAATTTGGCAGTACGCTCTTCAACTAACTCTTCTAGATGCAAACGATAATTCTTTAGTTCCTCCTCAATTTGTTTACGTTCTATGGCATAGCGTAAAATGCGCGAAAGCGATTCTGTGTCAATATGGCCTTTAATCAGATAGTCCTGGGCGCCCTCTTTAATCATATTGACTGCAAAGGTCTCGTCTTTGAATACCGTTAATACTATTATAGGAATATTTGGAGCCTTGCTGTGAATCTTTCTTAGGGTCTCAAAGCCCTGACTATCAGGAAGGGAAAGGTCTAAAATCACCTCATCAATTTTTTCTTTTTCTAAACACTCTAATGCTGACTGTAGCCGGTTAACACATTCTAAATCAAATAATGGCCGGTCTTTATCAATCAGCGCCTGCTCAATAAACTGGATATCCATGGGGTTGTCTTCAACCAGAAGTATTTTAAAATGCCTACTCAACTCTTCCATATTTATCACCTGTAGAGATAAAAAAAGGCAATCCTCTTTTTTAAAAGAATTGCCTGCTTCTTAAACTAAACTCTTAGTTTAAGTACACTGGCCTCACAATTACACCTCTGTTATTTTAAGTATAGCACATTTAGAGGTGGATTTCAAGGAAAGCGTTTTCTTTTTATTTCAATCTTAACTATTTGTATAACAAAGACTTAATATCAAAAAAGCCTTTTTGTAAGTAGGAATAAAGAATAAATATTGCAGGTTATTTTATCTATTCATAACTTTTATCTTAAGGCTTGCTTGGTTGGCATTACCTCTCTCATCTTTTACGGTGAGAGTAACCGTAAAATATTGAGGAGTAAAAGAGCCACTCCAGTAGGTATTTGTGGGATTGGTTTTATCAGAGACATCACCATCCCCAAAATCCCAATGATAGGAACTTATTCTACCAGAATAGGAATAGGATCCTTGGCCATTAAAATGTACTGTGAGGGGAGAATATCCTTCATTGGGTTTAGCTACGATTATGGCTTTGCAAACTGACACATAATCTGGAGAAGGTTTTTCTACTGTAACCTGTGGGGAAGGAATCTTGTCTTCTTTTTGGGGTGAGACTTCGGAAGAAGAAATTAATTCTTTTGCTTCTTTTTGTTCTTCTGGTTGAGTTACTGCTGTCTCTTCCGGTTTAGGTAATTGAGTTTCTATCTCTATATCTTTTTTAATATAGGAATTTAGTTCCTCTTGCAACTGTCTTATGCGTGCCTCTTCCTGCGTATCTTTTTCTGCTTCAATTTGTTTTATCTTCTCTCTATATTCTGCATTATGGTTATACCTATAATCCGAAATAGCAATAAAAGGCAGTTTAAAGACGCCTCCTACCAACTTTAGTAACATAACAGGAGGATCGACAAAGGTCTCCTTAAAGCGACTCCTAATATAACCCATTTTCTTATAATAATATTCTACAGTAGGCCGGCGTCTTTCAAAGCGCTGACAAGCCAAGCCCAAATCCGGAACAGAATTATCCTTACCTACTGTGTATTCTAAGACAGATTTACCATCCCTTAAGACCACGTATCCTTTATCATAAGGAGGTTGGCCTTTCTGAAATTTATAAGTGGCACAACCCCATAATCCAGTAGACAATAGACAGTAAATAGTAGACAGTAAAATGAGTTTTGAGAGATAAATTTTTGATTTTTTCATTCTTTAGCTCCTGTTTTAAGACTTAATTAAAGCCAAGGTCTCAGCCCGGGTCTTTTCATTCTTTTTAAAGATACCTCTGACACAAGAAGTTACAGTCAGAGTACCAGGTTTTTTTACTCCCCGCATAGACATACAAAGGTGCTCTGCCTCAATTACTACCATACAACCTTGGGGTTTAAGTTTTGACATAATAATTTCCGCAATTTGAGTAGTTAATCTTTCTTGCACTTGTGGCCGTTTGGCTAAAATGTCTACAATCCGGGCTAATTTACTTAATCCAGTTACCCGGCCCTGTTTAGGAATATAGGCGATGTGGGCCTTGCCCACAAATGGTAAGAGATGATGCTCGCAAATCCCATAAAGAGGAACTCCTTTAAGTAAGATAATCTCATCGTGTTTCTGGTCTAAGACCACCTCCAGTTCCTTCTTTGGATCCTGTTTTAGCCCAGAAAATATCTCCTCATACATCTCTGCCACTCTGCGCGGTGTTGCTTTTAGGTCTTTTCTTTTAATATCCTCACCAATTGCCTCTAAAATATCTCTAATTGCTCCTTCAATTTTTTTCTTATCCATAATCTCTCCCTGCCTGCCATAAGGACAGGCTATTTGCCTATACAGAATTCACTAAATATCCTATCTAATAAATCCTCGGAAAATCTTTTACCCAATATACCATCTAAAAAACCCAAGGCGTCTTTAATGTCTTGGCTAATAAATTCTAAAGATAACCTATTATCTAATGAATTAAGCGCCTCTTCAATAAATTTTTGTGCTCCTTTAAGAGCGGTAATGTGTCTTAAGTTGCTTACCAACATTGACTCAGAGCTTTTAATCTTACCATCATAGACTAAATCAGCAATGGCTTCCTCTAAAAATTCAATATTTCTTAATTTCTTGGCCGATATCTCAATTAAATGACTAAACTTTTTCAGTAATCTTTCCTTCTCTATTTTTTGCTTCAGATCTATTTTATTTATAACCACCACAAGGGATTTTCTAGTTAACTTTCTGATTAACACCTCATCCTCTTTAGATAATCTCTTACTAGCATCAAACATTAAAATCACTAAATCTGCCAAATCAATCTGTCTTCTGGAGCGCTGGACTGCCTTTTTTTCCACTAAATCTCCCGGCTCAATAATTCCGGCAGTATCCACAATTCTTATGGGAATTCCTTTGATATCAATGATTTCTTCAATGGTATCGCGGGTTGTGCCTGCAACTGGCGTGACAATGGAGCGCTCCTGTTTTAAAAGTGCATTTAAAAGCGAGGATTTACCTACATTGGGCTTGCCGCAGATAACTACATGTATTCCTTCCCGAAGAATTTTCCCATGTTTTGCATTATCGAGAAATACTCTAAGTTCGTTTTTTATTTTATTTAATTTTTCCTTAATCTCTTTTAATTCAATGGGATTTATTTCTTCTTCAGGAAAATCAATATTTGCTTCTAATAAACTAAGGATATTAAGTAAGGATTTTCTAATACGGTTAATCCTTTGAGAAAGCATGCCTTTTAATTGCTCGGTTCCTATCTTAAGCGCGGAATCGGTTTTAGCGCGGATTATATCTAAAACTGCCTCTGCCTGGGCTAAATCAATCCTGCCGTTTAAAAATGCTCTTTTTGTAAATTCACCCGGCTCTGCTAAACGCACACCATTTTCTAAAACCAAATCCAACACTTGCCGCAAAGCCACAATTCCACCATGGCAGTTTATTTCCACGATATCTTCTTTGGTATAAGACCGCGGTGCCCGCATAACTGTAAGGATGACTTCATCTATAAACTCTGCGGTTTTTTCAAATCTTTGATTTTCTACAATCCAGCCATAATGTGTAGTATAAGTTTTATAAGTTGAAGGCTTCTTGCCATCTTTAGACTTAAAAATCTTATCGGTAATCTTTAGGGTATCTTTACCGCTTATACGCACAATGCCGATCCCGGATTCACCAATAGGTGTGGAGATTGCTGCAATAGTATCGGATAAATTATCCCTTAACATCTCTAAATTCTCCCACTACAAACAATGAACCAGTTACTAAAATTAAATCTTCTTTTTTGGCTAAATCTTTGGCTAATTTTGCTGCCTCTTTTACACTGTTAGTTAAATATAATTTTTTATCTTTAAGGTATTTTGCTAAATCTTCTGGTTCTGTTGCCCGGGGGTTATTGGCTTTGGTTAATATAATAATATCTGCTAAGCCGTGCAACTCTTTACAAATTCCTTTTATGTCTTTATCATTAGAAATTCCCAAAACTAAGATTAACTTTTTATATTTTTTGCCGGAGGCAAAAAAATTTTCTTTAATTGTTCCTTTCAAGGCCTGAGAGGAAGCAATATTCTGCGCTCCGTCTAAGACTATCAACGGATTTTTTGACACCACTTCGCATCTGCCCGGCCAGACAGTATTATAAAGCCCGACCTTTATAGAATCAATGTCTACATAAATATTATAAAATCTCAATGCCTCAATTACCCCCACGGCAACCGCGGCATTTATCCACTGATGCTCACCTAAAAGATTTATTTTAAGACAGGAGTATTCTCCAAATAACCCGATGAGACTGAATCCGGAATTTGCCTTTTCATAAAATATGTCTTTGTTTACTTCGTATAACCTTGCCCCTACTTCCTTACATTTATTTCTAATTACCTCCAGCGCCTCTTTTTCCTGCGGTGCACTAATAACGATTAAGTTTTGAGCTTTGAGCTTTGAGCTTTGAGCTTTTATGATTCCCGCCTTCTCCGTCGCAATCTCTCTTAAGGTATTACCCAGCTTTTGCGTATGTTCGTAACTTAATGGCGTTATGGCGCAAACTAAAGGATTAACCACATTAGTTGCATCCAGTCTGCCGCCTAAGCCGGTTTCCAAAACCGCAAAGTCTACTTTTTCTTCTTTAAAATAAGTAAACGCTAAGGCTGTATAAACTTCAAAAAAAGACAGGGGGTCGCATTTTGACTGAGAATTAAATTTTTCAATATCGGCTTTTAGTTTTTCTGTCAGGCGTACTAAATCTTCTTTAGAAATCATTCTTTCAAAATCTTCTAATTTTTGAATTTGGGATTTAGGATTTGGGATTTGTTTAGGATTTCGGATTTCGGATTTCGGATTTAAAATTCTAATTCTCTCCCTAAAATCTGATAAGTGAGGCGATGTGTAGAGTCCAACCTTATAGCCGGCTTCTCTTAATATATAAGTAATAAAAGCGCAGGTGGAGCCTTTGCCTTTAGTACCGGCAATATGAATACATTTTAAGTTTTTCTGGGGGTTATTAATAGTAGAAAGAAAATCCTTGATGCGTTCTAATTTTAAAGATTCTTTATACGTAAAGGCCGGGATTTTCTCGTAATTAATAAATAATTCTAAATATTTGATGACTTCGGGATAAGACATACATCAATGCTTGAAATGCCTAATTCCCGTTGTGACCATAGCGATTTTATATTTGTTGCAGGTCTTGATGATTTCTTCATCAGCGATTGAGCCGCCGGGCTGGATGATGGCTTTTATCTTTAATTTGGCGGCAAGTTTAATGGCGTCGACTTTCGGGAAAAAGGCATCTGAGGCTAACGCTGAACCTGCGGCATGTTCTCCTGCTTTTTTAGAGGCAATAAAAACTGAATCAACACGGGACATCTGACCAGCACCAATGCCCATGGTTTTTGTGCCTTTAGTTAAAACAATAGCATTAGACTTGACGTGCTTGGCTACCTTCCAGCCAAAGATTAAACTCTCTAATTCCTGCTGGGTGGGTTTCTTTTTAGTGACAACTTTGAGGTTATTTTCATCCAGGGTTTGCATGTCTTTTCCTTGAAGTAATAATCCACCGCTTACGCGTTTAAATTCCGGCTCATCAATAATGTCTAAATCGTTAAGTTCACATAATCTTAAATTCTTTTTATCTTTAAATAATTCTCGTGCATCTTTATCATAAGCAGGTGCAATGATACACTCTAAAAATCCGCTTTTGGCCACAACCTTGGCGGTCTCAACATCCATTTTTCTATTTAAGGCCACAATTCCACCGAAGCTAGATATGGGATCACATCTCCAAGCGGCTAGATATGCTTTATCAAGAGTTTTATCTTCTGCCACGCCGCAAGGGTTATTATGTTTGACAATAACGGCAGCAGGATTAATAAACTCTTTCACTAATTCAAAAGCGGAATTCAAATCCATAATATTATTAAAGGATAATTCTTTTCCTTGGAGTTGTTTTAAATTAATAAGACCTCTGTTTTTCCCTTTCTCTTTATAAAATGCAGCCTTCTGATGTGGATTTTCTCCGTAACGTAAATCCTGCAACTTCTTAAAACTTAAATTTATCTCGGCAGGAAAACCTAATTCAGCTTGAGCGCCTTTCCTAAAATAGTTGCTTAAATAATCATGTATAATGCTATCGTAATGGCTGGTTAAGCTGAACACTTCGATACTTAACTGACGCATGAGTTTCCCGGAAAGCAAGCCATTATTTTTCCTCAACTCCTCAATAATCTGCGGGTAACTGGCAGGATTACATACTGCTGCCACTGAATCTCCATTTTTTGCTGCAGAACGTAACATACTCGGTCCACCGATATCAATATTCTCAATTGCTTCTTCAGTAGTTACGCCTGGCTTCTGAATCGTTTTTTCAAAGGGATAAAGGTTAACTACCACCATATCAATTAAACCAATATCATGCTCTTTTAACTCTGCCAAATGCTGGGGATTATTTCTAAGAGCCAAAAGGCCAGCGTGGATTTTTGGATGCAATGACTTTAGCCTCCCATCAAGCATTTCTGGAAATCCCGTATATTCAGATACCTCTTTTACAGGTATATTATTTTCTTTAAGTAACTTTGCTGTACCACCCGTAGAAAGAATTTCCACCCCGAATTTATTTAATTCTTTAGCTAAATCCAAGATTCCGGTCTTATCCGATACGCTGATGAGTGCGCGTTTGATCTTAACCACTTTAGTATCTCCTTTCTTTAAACATTAAACCTAATCTGAATTAAATCGCCGTCCTTGACAATATAACTCTTATCTTCTAACCTTACTAAACCTTTAGACCTGGCCTGATTTATTCCTCCGGATTTCACCAAGTCCTCATAACCTATAACCTCTGCCTTAATAAAACCTCTTTGTATATCTGAATGGATGGAACCCGCTGCTTCATAGATGGTAGTTCCTTTCCTAATTTGCCAAGCACGTAACTCTCTTTCGTTAACTGTAAAAAAGGAAATCATCCCGCAGGTAGAAAAAATAGAACGCATAATTTCGGGTATAGGGGGCAAATTCTCTTTATCTACTAAAAGGATAGGTTTCAAAGTAACTAAGTTAATATTTACAAGGAATTTTTTTTCCTCCTCGTTAAAAGGAACTTCATTTAAGATTATCTCTTTATCTAACGAATCCTTACAGCGCAAAAGAAGAGCATCATCTGGTTTTTTAGCTAACTGGTTCTCAATAATTTCTAAATCTGCAATAATCAGATCTAATTGGGAATCTTTTTCAGCAATAATTCCATCACTATCTTTAAGGTGACTTGCATCTAAGAATTCTATTTGGATAGGGGAGGTTTGGCGAGCATGAAAAATCTCTCTTATTTTCTCCCATTTTTCATCAGAGAGACTCTTTTTACCTAAAGGAAAATCTAGTCCTAAAATAGCAATCTTCACCCACGCCCCCTTCTTAAGCTGTCCTCTTTGATAAAAAGAGTGGATTTATTAATTACTGCTCTTCTTCTTGTTTCTTAGAGGCCTGATATTGACTGATGATCGCGGAAGCAATTTTATGCGGAACCTCTTCGTAATGTGAAAAACGCATGGTATATGTTCCTCTGCCACCGGTAAGAGAACGTAGATCATTGGCATAGGTGAACATCTCGGCAAGAGGAACCTGGGCTTTGACAATTTGAGATTTCCCTTTAATATCCATACCCATAATACGGCCGCGCCGGGAGTTTATATCTCCAGATATCGCACCCAGATATTCTTCAGGGATCATTACCTCCACTTCCATTATCGGCTCTATAAGAACTGGACCTGCCTCTAAGACTGCTTTTCTTAAAGCCATAGCGCCAGCAATCTGAAAAGCCATATCTGAAGAATCAACTTCGTGGTAAGAACCATCATAAAGCGTAACTTGTAAATCTACTATCGGATAACCCGCAATTGCGCCCTCTGAACAAGCCTGTAATACTCCCTTTTCAACCGAAGGAATATAATTTTTGGGAATTGCACCCCCAAAAATCTTATCTACAAATTCAAACCCCTTGCCTCGCTCCAAAGGCTGAACCTCAATCCAGACATCGCCATACTGACCCCTGCCACCGGACTGACGCTTATACTTCCCTTGAACTTTGTTATTTTTAGTAATTGTCTCCTTATAAGAAACCTTAGGCGTGCCTAATTCTACTTCTACATTAAATCTCTTTTTCATGCGCTCAACCATTACTGTCAGATGTAAATCCCCTAGTCCTGAGATAATCAATTCCTTGGTCTGCTGGTCTCTGGTTACTTTAAATGTAGGGTCTTCGCTAGCAAGTTTAGCCAGCGCACCGGAAATCTTTTCTTCATCTTGACGGGATTTTGGCTTTACTGATGCTGATATTGCGGCTTCGGGAAATGTAATTGACTCAAATAGAACCTGCCCTTTCTCGTCACAAAGCGAATCTGAGGTTAGTGTCTCTTTTAATTTGGCAATAGCCACAATATCACCACAGGATGCAGAATCGATTGTCCTCTGTTCTTTACCTTGAAGGAGATAAATCGAACCAATCCTCTCCTTGATTCTCTTATTTACATTATAAAAACCTGTATTTGCTAATAATCTGCCAGAAAAAATACGCAACAATGTAAGTTGTCCCACATAAGGGTCGGAAATACTTTTAAAAACAAAGGCAGCAAAAGAACCGTCTTCTTTAAAGAGGATTTCTTTTTTATTCTCAAGATTTAACGGATCACGTGCCTCGATTTTAGGCCGCTCTAAAGGACTAGGTAAATATTGGACTATGGCATCCAAAAGCTCAGGGATACCTTGCTCAATTAAGGCGGAGCCAGCAAGAACGGGAAATACCTTACGCTTAAGCACAGCCTGACGCAAACCTACAATTAATTCCTCTTTGGATAACGGCGTGCCTTCTAAATACTTCTCCAAAAGCTTGTCATCGCTTTCAGCGATAACCTCAACCAACGCTGAATCCTCTAAAGAGTTTATCATTACTGCTCTCTTAGAAAGAGTACTCTGT
>CAYOMI010000033.1:0-11862 GCA_964405005.1 uncultured Planctomycetales bacterium
AAATATTCTTTATTTTCTCTCTGGATTCATCGGATACATTAGCTAAATCTGGTATACTATCCAACTCCTTAAACACTAAATAAAGTGACTTGTTTCTCCGCCTGGCATAATGATTGCAGAGACTCAAATCAGAAAGATCTAAAGAATAAATCTCAGAACTCACCAGATAGTATAAGCTAAGAGAATCGGAAGGATCAGCCACAACTTTTAAGAAATGTATACAAATCTTTACTTCTTCTCTGGCGTAAAGCCCTTGATTTCCGCTAAACTGCCAAGGGATATCCTGCATATTCAGAGACTGTAAAAAAGGTTCGGCATCAGAATTGGAACGCACCAGAATTGCAAAATCACGGTATCTATAATTACCCGAACTTACTTTATCTTTGATTGTTTTTACCACGTTATCTGCCTCTGTAGAATTAGTATCAAAATGCAAATGCTTAAGGAGCCCCTCTTCTCTAGTTAGTCCGACAAGCTGTTTACTTATGTCGGCCTTAATTTCAAAACGCTCAGGATTATTCTGTTGAATAAGCCGATAAGCGCTGTCTAAAATTGGTTGAGTTGAACGGTAATTCTGAATGATGCTTATTTTTTTGGCATTGGGAAAATCGTGGATAAAATTCAAAAGATTGGAATAGGCAGCTCCCCGAAAACGATAGATGCATTGGTCATCGTCTCCTGTAACAGTTATGTTACGATTCTTATCTGCCAGGAGTTTTGCTAATTGATATTGAGCAAAATTAGTATCTTGGAATTCATCCACCAGAATATATTTAAATTGCTCCTGATACCTTTTTAAAATTAAAGGGTGCTGGCGAAGAAGTCGCAATGCCAAATAGAATTGATTTCCGAAATCCAAGAGGCCCTCTTGGGTAAGTAACTCCTGATACTTAGCATATGCCTGGGCTACTTCCATTTGCTGCATTGCTTCTTCTTCCAAAACTTTGTCCTCTGGATTTGCCTTTGACTTTAAAATTAGCTCTTGGGCGAAATTAAAATATTCCTCTGGCGAGATATCCTCATCTTTTGCCCGACTGAAAAGCAGGATTAGCGCTTCAATAAAACGGGTGGGGTCAGCCAAAGGCCGAAAATAAGAAAGATTAAACTCAAAAAGATGCTCGCGGAAGAATACTGCTGCCTCAGGCTGGGTCAAAACTTTAAAATCCGGATTTAAACCTGCAACTAAGGCATTCTCACGCAATATCCTATCTCCAAAGGCATGAAATGTAGAAATCCATATATCTGTATAACCATAAGGAACAAGTATATCTACACGCTCCTGCATTTCATTGGCTGCTTTATCAGTAAAGGTGAGGGCTAAAATTTCATTGGTCTTGGCTAACCCTTTAGAGATAAGCCAGGCGATTCGGCGGGTGATAACCGTGGTTTTTCCTGTGCCTGCGCCAGCAATAATAAGAAGCGGACCTCCTTCGTGCGTGACTGCTTCAATCTGTTCCTTGTTTAGACCATCGAGAATAGAATTCATATTAACCTTGACAATATCTGATTTTTAAGTATACTTTAACTCTACACGAAAAGGAGTATTATCTATGTTGAAAAAATGCGCGTTATGCAAAAAAACTAAAGTTATGGGAAAAGTTGTTACCCGAAAAGGGCAGTATAAAAGTAAAGGGGGTACGGGAAGTAAGATTGCCCGTGCGTCAAAGCGCGCCTTTATGCCTAACCTACAAAAAATGCGCATAATTCTTGATGGACGGCCACAGAAGGTTTATCTCTGTGCAAAATGCATCAAAAAAGGCCAGTTCCAGAAAGCGCTTTAAGTCTACCTGAAAAATATATCCTCTACTTCCAAAATTATTTCACCCTCATCCCAATCATCTATCTGGGGAGTATAAATTAAATCAAAACGCTGGGCATCTACGAGGCTATATTTAAGATCAGCCATTCCAAAGCCAATAGCCTGATAAGTGGCATTTCCATCTGTAACCCAGAATTTCAAAGTGTTTTTGCCTAGCACCTGGGGAGTACTTCTTAATACTAAGTCCCGTGTATAAAATAGCGGCTCGGGGTTTCCCGTACCAAAAGGCTCAAGCATTTCTAATTCATCAATAATTTTTCTATTTAAATCTGAAAGTGACAACTCTATATCCACATTGATACTGGGAATTAAATCTTCAAAGAGTAATCTCTCTCTAGCCAGATGATTTATGGTTCTCTTAAAATCTTCAATGTTATCTCTAGCAATTACTAATCCTGCGGCATGACTGTGGCCGCCGAATTCCTCAAGTAAATGCCTGCATTCTGAAAGTACCTCAAATAAATGGAAGTTTTTTATGGAGCGGGCTGAGCCTTTGCATAAATCTTCGGTTAAGGATATAACAATTGTTGGTCTGTAAAACCTGTCTGTCAGTTTTGAGGCGACAATTCCCAAAACACCGGGATGCCAGTTCTCTTTGGCAATTACAATGACTTTATGCTCCTTGAAATTTATTTCTTTATTGATTATCGCCTCTGCCTCCTCCAGTATTTTGTTCTCTATCTTCTGGCGCTGGCGGTTATGTGATTCGATAATTCGAGCAAGCTCGTTTGCCTCGGATTCTTTTTTACTGAGCAGTAAACTTAAAGCAACCTCAGCAGTATCAATACGGCCGCTGGCATTAATCCGCGGTCCTAGGATAAAACTGACAAAGGCAGAGGTTATTTTTTTATTAGTTATGCCGCTAGTCTCCATCAATGCCCTAAGCCCTATTCTTTTCGTCTGGGATAAAAGTTCTAAGCCTTTTCTGACAATGATGCGGTTTTCGCCTGTCAAGGGAACAACGTCCGCGATCGTCCCCAGAGAAACCAAATCCAAGTCTTCAAAAAGATTATCTTTACTAAGCGCCTGGCAGAATTTATAAGCTACCCCCACACCAGCTAAATCCCGGTATTTATAATGTGCATTTTTTATTTTGGGGTTTATGGCTGCGGAGGCTAGGGGCGACGCCCAACCATTTAAAGGCTCATGATGATCAGTGATAATTACCTCGACGTTACTTCGTCTTAACTCTTTTATTTCTTCATGGTTATTTATTCCGCAATCCGCCGTAATGAGAAGTTTTATCCTATGCTTTCTTACTATATTAAGGATATTTTTATTGAGACCATAACCCTCTTTAATCCGGTGCGGTAAATAATGTAAAGGCTCTAGACCTAATTTAAAAAGAGTGGTTTTCAACAAAGCAATACTGGTTACGCCGTCAACATCATAGTCTCCAAAAATCATTACCCGCTCTTTATTCTTTATTGCCCTTTTTACTAAATTTACTGCCTTGGGCATATCATTAAAAGTAAAAGGATCAAGCAGATATTCTAATTTACTATTTAAAAATCTCTCTGCTTCCGGGGCAGTTTTGATCCCGCGGTTAATTAATATCTGGGCTAAGATTTTAGAGATACCAATTTCCTTATGTAGAGTATTCTGAAGGGAAGAATGTAAAGAAGCAATATTTAATATCCTGTGGGCATGCATACTACATCTTCTTCGGCTGCGCCAGACCCAATAACTGAAGACCCGTTGCAATAACGATTCTAGTTGCCTCAATCAGACTTATTCTTGCCTGAGTTAAATCTTCATCCTGACCCAAGACACGGTGCTGGTCGTAAAACTTATGGAAACTCTCAGCAATCTCCTGTAGATACACGGTAAGCATATAGGGGTCTTCAGTTTTATGACAGATATCTAGGATATAGGAAAATTGTAAAATCTTTTTTACCAGATGCAGTTCTTCTTTCTCTTTAAGAAGAGTTAAATTCGCTTTTTTAAACCTTGGTTTTAGGGTAGAGTTACGTAGAATACTACAAATCCTGGCATGGGCATACTGCACATAATAAACGGGATTTTCAGGAGTCTGCTTTTTAGCCACATCAAGATCAAAATCCAGGTGACTAGAAGTTCGGCGCATCAAAAAGAAAAACCTTGAAGCATCCACTCCTACTTCATCAAGCACCTCTCGTAATGTGATATATTGACCTTTACGCGTAGACATTTCGATTGATTTACCATCTCTAAATATGGTGGCAAGCTGCACAATCACAATCGAAAGCGACTGGGGATCATAACCCAAGGCTGTTACTGCTGCCTTAAGACGGGGAACATAGCCGTGATGGTCAGGCCCCCAAAGATTAATCAGCCATTGAAAACCGCGTTTATATTTATCTTGATGATAAGCTATGTCTGGGGCAAGATACGTATATGAACCATCGCTTTTTATTACCACCCTGTCTTTATCATCACCAAACTGCGTAGATTTAAACCAACTTGCTCCTTCCAGATCATAGACAAATTTTTTCTTTCTTAAAAAATCTAATGCCTTCTTAATTCTACCGCTCTTAGTTAATTCTTTCTGACTATACCAGTAATCAAACCTTACGCCAAAATCTTCTAACTCTTTTTTAATTATACCCAATATATAATTGGCAGCAAAATCTCCTAAACTGTGCATTGGACATTGGGCATTGGGCACTATCTTGGCTATATCGTAAATATAATCTCCTTGATAATAGTCTTGGGGAAATTCTATCTTCTCACCCGCTAACTCTCTTATCCTTAATTCTACAGACCTGCCTAAAATATCAATCTGGTTTCCTTCATCATTAAGGTAAAATTCCTTCTTAACTTTAAACCCCAAGAACCGCAAAATATTTGCCAAGGCATCGCCTACTGCTGCCTGTCTGGCATGTGCCACAGATAAAGGCCCCGTAGGATTGGCGCTAACAAATTCAATAAGCACACGTTTGTTTCTACCAATATTCAATTGCAGGGATTTTCTACCTTTTAAAATTATATCTTTTAACTGTTCATAAAAATATCTATCCTCTAAATAAAAGTTTATAAAACCGGCTCCTTCGGCTTTAACCTCTTTTACATACTTTCTAGCAGGGCTTTTCTTTAATCTTTGTTTTATAAACTCTGTAAGAGTTTTGGCAATGTCGGTGGGAGATTTTCTTAGAATCTTACTTAGACGCAAGGCAATATTGGTTGAAAGTTCTCCAAAACTCTCAACCGTAGGAAGGTCTAAATAAAGATCGGCAATTTGGCCTTTCTTTATTTTTAAATCCTCTAATGCATCCTTAATTACGGGAATTAGTAATTCTTGAATGTTTTTCATCCTAACTTAGAAATCAGGCTGGTACCTATAATTTGACTGGAGACTTACTTTGGGGAAAATACAAAACTATTGTTTTATGCCTCTAGGTAATCTTACCTTTTTTGCGTCACTCCACAGGTGCTCTAAAGAATAAAACTCTCTCATCGGTTTATAAAATATATGTGCCACTACAGACACATAATCTAAAACTACCCAGCCTGACTCATCTTCGCCAGAAACCTTAGAGAGAGATTTTATTCTGTCTTTATTCAAGTCTTCCTGTATTGCCTGAGCAACCGCATTCACCTGACGGTTGGAAGTTCCACTCATAATTACAAAGTAATCACAGAAAGTGGAAACTTCGCGCATATCCAAGACAATCACTCTTTGTGCTCTCTTGGACTTTGCGATTTGTGCAATACGCAGGGCGATTTTTTTGGATTCTATTGTTTTAATACCTCCTTAAATGAAAACTATTTCTTGCCTAAAATCTTATACATGCCCGTTCCACAATCAGGGCATTTTCCTTTGACTGCCAAGCGGCCATTTTTCATAGTAACCTTTTGTTCGTCTTTCATCTCTTTCATATTTTTGCATTTGACGCAATAACCTTTTTCTGCCATAGAAGCCCTCCTTTTTATTTTATTTTCTTAAAAAGATTTTCTATTATAATACCATAGGTAATCTTATGTGTCAATTTTTATTTAAAGTATGACCCACGCACTCCTCATCAATCTCGCCTACAATCTCTTCTAATAAATCTTCCAGCGTTACCAGACCCCGTGTCTTTTTGCGTTCATCAACCACAATAGCAATCTGGATTTTTTTATTTTGAAATTCCATTAGAAGTTCGTTTACGCGCATTCTATCTGGTACATAATAAGCAGGATGAATGAGATCCTGCAGTAAAAATAGTCCTTTATCACGCAATATGTAAAGCAAATCTCGGGCATAAATTATACCCATAATATTATCGAGAGTGCCGTTATAAACTGGAAGTCGGGCATGACCCTCCTCAACAAAAATATTTAGGAGTTGGTCAGAAGTAGTATTTATATTAACAGCGATAATTTTTTCTTTGGGAACCATAACATCCACTACCTTGGTATCGCCGAATTCAAAGATACGATGCAGCATCTTTCTTTCTTCATCACTTAAAACCCCTTCTTCTTTACCCATCTCAATCATGGTGCGCAATTCTTCTTCAGTGATAAGCGGCGACCTCCTCGCTGGCTTAACCCCGAATATCTTCAGAATAAAATTGCTGATTCCGATAAAAAATACGATGAACGGGTTGAAAATTTTTATGAATACTTCCATCAGGGGAGAAATAAACAATGCGACTTTCTCAGAGTGTTTAGTGGCTAAAATCTTAGGGGTTATCTCGCATAAAACTAAAAGCAAAAATGTAGTAATAAGAGTAGCGGCAACTATGCCCCATTCATATCCGAGAAATCTTACAAAAATTCCCGTAACAATTGCTGAGATGGCAATATTGACAAGATTGTTCCCTATAAGTATTGCGGCAATGACCTTATCTAATTTTGTTACCACCCTTTGGATATTCTGGGCGCGCTTTATACCTTTGGCAATCATATTGCGCAGCCGAATTTTACTTAAGCCAATTACTGCCGTCTCAGAGGCAGATAGAAAAAAAGAAATTAAAGCTAAAGTAGCTAAAATTAATATAAGTATTACTGGCATTTTTAGTCTATATGAAGCCGATTATAAATACTACCCTCTTTGTCTTTGAGAGGACCGATAAGAGCGAGATTCAATTTACTATCTTTAAATATCTGTTTTGCAACCATACGAATATCATCTTTTTTTATCTTGCCTACCTCTTTAACTATGTCTTCAAAGGAATAAGTTTTATCTAGTGTCGCGGTAGTCTCTCCTATCCAGAGCATATGATCCATGGTATCCTCCAATGCCAGCATAAGTTGTCCCAGATAAAACTCTTTAGCCCGCCTAAACTCATTGTTATTAACCATTTTGTCTTTAATCTTCTTTAACTCTTTTAAAATAATATTTAGGGCGACTATCACTCTATTATTGTCAATACCTGCATGTACCAGAAAAACACCCGTATCGTAGAAACATCTCACCTGTGTGCCTATTTCATAAGCAAGACCGCGTTTTTCTCTTAACTCATTAAATAAACGACTGGACATATTTGCGCCTAATATTGTGTGTAAAATTCCCAACACATGCCTCTGAGGATGACCTCTTTTAAAACCATGAAACCCCAAAGCCAGATGCGTTTGCTCAGTGTCTTTATGAAAAACCCTTAACTGTGGCTGTTTTTGTTTTTCCTGAGCAGCTAAAAAGCTATTTATCTTTTTTTCTTTTGAACTCAAAAAAATCTTTCCTACACTCTTGACAAGTTGCTTATGGTCCAATAAACCGGCAGCGCTAATTATAATGTTATTGGGAGCATAAAATTCTCTATGAAACCGTAAAATTTGGTCTTTTTGTATTTTACTTATAACTTCGTATGTTCCCAAAATGCCCTGACCCAATGGCTGTTTAGGCCATAAGAGCTCATCCAATAATTCATGGACATAGTTCTGCGGTTGATCCTTATACATCTTAATCTCTTCCAAGATAACTGTTCTTTCCTTCTCCAGCTCTTTAGGCAACAAGTCTGGATTCAATACCATATCTGAAAGGATATTTAAACTTAAACTTAAATAGCAGCTGGGTAGTTTTACCATGTAACAGCTTAACTCTTCGGTAGTAAACCCGTTTAAAGAACCACCCACCCCTTCAATAGACTCCTTGATTTTATGGCAGGAGTATTTTTTGCTTCCCTTAAATAACAGATGTTCCAGGTAGTGGGCAATACCTCTACTCTCATCTGCTTCGTATCTACTACCCACTTTTATCCAAATACCCAAAGCCACGGATTGCATGCGTGGCATATTATAGGTAACTACTTTTAGACCATTATCTAATTGCGTCTTTTTATACATCCCTTTTGATTAACTTCTCAAGTAAGAAACAAAATTGCTAACTTTTTTTACCAAGTCTGGTCTACTTATATTAGATCTGATTTTTTTTACAATTGCGCTTCCTACAATTACACCATCAGCAATTTTATAAATCTCTTTTATCTGTCTGGGATTTGATACGCCAAAACCAACACAAACAGGTTTATCGGTAAGTCTTTTTATTGTCTTAAGGTTATTTTTAAGATCGGAAGATAATACCTGGCGCGGGCCAGTAACCCCGGTTAAGGAAACATAATAAATAAAACCCTTGGCTATTCTTGCAATATATCTCATGCGCTTCAGAGAAGTCGTAGGAGAAATAAAACAAATTACGTCTAATTTATTTCTGCTAGCTAATTTTATAAATGATTTTCCCTCCTCAGGTGGCAAATCTGGAATAATCACGCCGTCAACGCCAGAAAAATAAGCCTGTTTGCTAAACCTTTCTTCTCCGAAGCAGAATATAGGATTATAATAGGTCATTAAGCAAATAGGGACTTTGCTGGATTTACGCACTACTTTCACTAAATCCAGGATTTTTTGCAGGTTAATTTTCTTATTTAATGCGTATTGAGAGGCCTCTTGAATTATTGGTCCGTCAGCCATGGGGTCAGAAAATGGAACGCCTAACTCTATAATATCCACGCCAATCTTACTAAATTCCAGAATAAGTTTTTGCGTGATGCTTAAACTTGGATACCCCGCAGTAATAAAAACGATAAAGGCCTTTTTATTCTTTTCTCTTAACTCTTTAAATTTTTTTTCAATTCTATTCATAGCCTTAACCTTTCAGAGACGACATATGTGTCTTTATCTCCTCTTCCCGAAAGACACACAATAACTAGGGAATTCTTTTTAATTTTTCGGCTTAATTTTTTTAAATAAGCGATAGCGTGCGCTGGCTCTAAAGCAGGGATAATTCCTTCAGTTTCGGATAAAAGCTGAAAACCTTCTAGCGCCTCGTTATCCGTTATTGCAACATAATTTGCCCGACCGATTTTCTTAAAATAGGCATGCTCTGGCCCTACCCCAGGATAATCTAAACCAGCGGCAATAGAATGGGCGATTTTAACCTGACCGAATTTATCCTCAAGAAGCTTAGACTTTGAACCGTGCAATACCCCCGTATCGCCAGAAACAAGAGTAGCGGCATGAAGACCAGAGTTAAGACCTAAACCTGCTGCCTCCACGCCGATAAACTTTACTTTTTTGTCTTTAAAGAAGGGGTAAAATAATCCCATGGCATTACTTCCGCCACCTACACAGGCAACAAGATAATCTGGCAATCTTTTTTCTTTTTTTAATATTTGCTTCTTTGTCTCTTTGCCAATTACTGCTTGAAAATCTCTAACCATCATCGGATATGGATGCGGTCCGGCAACTGAGCCAATTATATAGTGGGTAGTGCGCACATTGGTTACCCAGTCGCGCAGGGCTTCGGTCATAGCATCTTTTAGCGTCCTTGAGCCGCTCTCAACCGGAATTACTCTTGCGCCTAAAAGTTTCATGCGAAAGACATTTAATTTTTGCCTCTCAATATCTTCTGTCCCCATATATACGTCGCACTTTAAACCAAACATTGCCGCCACCGTAGCAGTAGCCACGCCGTGCTGGCCTGCTCCTGTCTCAGCAATCACGCGGCTCTTTTTCATTCGGCGCGCTAAAAGAATCTGGCCTAAAGTATTATTTATCTTGTGGGCGCCGGTATGCAGCAGGTCTTCTCTCTTTAGGTAGATTTTATTTATTCCTAAGCGACTGCTTAAATTCTGGGCAAGATACAATGGCGTGGGGCGGCCAGCGTATTCTTTGAGATAATAGTCTAATTCCCAAAGGAATTTTTTATCACGCTGGGCTTTATTATACTCTTTTTCCAGTTCATCTAAGGCGTAGATAAGCGTTTCAGACACAAACTTTCCCCCAAATTCCCCAAAATGTCCTTTTTTATCTGGCAATCTCATTCTTATGCATCCGCCTTTCTTTTGCTTCGTAACTACTAATCAAACCTGATTTTAAAATATCTACTATAAAATTTGCGGGTATAACCAGGGAAAGACCGGTATTTTCCTCAAAGATAACCCTCAGATCTCCTGACTGGGCGCTTATTGCCGGTTCGCGGTAGCGCACCTGCTGAGAAATTATGCCGATGAATCTTGCCTGTTTCGGTTGCGTTAAATTAAAGTTTTTCTTATCTCTTTCATAGGTATACGGCAGGGTCTTAGTAATCACGGGGCTGCCGCTTGAGCCGGGAAAACTTGCGCCGTCTATTAAAAAGGTATTGTCGGTATTTTTGCGCGAAATTATACCGCTACGCACCACTGGTTCATTCCTCTCTGAAAGCACTGTTCCGATAGGATAGCCAATAAAAAAGATATCGTCGCCGGGAAAAATCTCCTCAAAGCCTTCAAAAATACTCAGTGTTGCAAATTTAATCTCCTCCTTTTTGATATCCACTTTAACCGGGAAAAGCGCGAGGTCAACAGCAGGGTTAGGATGCAGGAAGTAATCCACTCCCAGGTCCTTTAACAACGGGTTTATCGGCCTCCTGTCAAAAGGATTATCAATAAAACTTTTTGTATTCAACCTGTAGTAAAGCCCTTGTCTGTTTGAGCCGTCTTTATTTTTTACCACGTGCCTGCAGGTTACAACATAGAAAAACCCCTCTTTACTTTGCAGCAAAAATCCGGTGCCAATGGGAATGTATTGAGCCTGCCCTTGCTCGTTTTTTACTTCCTGCTCTATCAAAACCACGGTCTTTAACCAGTCATCCTGTATCATTGCGCTTGCTTGGGTTGTGAGAAAAACAAAGGTTGTAAACAAAATAAAAGTTATAATTAATCTCTTCATTATCTGCCCCCTTTTGCTAACTCAATAAACTTTCTAACCTTATTTTTATCTTTCTCACCCGGCTTTATTTCTACGCCGCTTGATACATCCACCCAATCCGGCCTTATAAGCCTTATTGCTTTTTTCACATTTTTTATATCAAGTCCGCCAGATAAAAATATCGGCTGCTTTATTTTTTCTCTTATATCTTTTATTAACCTCCAGTTAAACCTTTTACCAGTGCCGCCCACCTTTGATTTAACGTATGTATCAAAAAGATAAGCATAGACTCTATATCTTTTTATATCTTTTAAACCTATTTTATTGCCTATCCTGAATGCCTTAATGACCTTATAGCCATTGAATTTCCTACAGAAATCAAGAGATTCGTTGCCGTGGAATTGTAATGCTTTAAGACGGCAACTTCTTGCAATTCTTTTTATAGTGCCCTCTTTAGCACTAACAAAAACACCAATTTTCATAATATTTGGCGGGATAATTTTAATTATGTTTCTGGCTCTTTCAGGCGCAATATAACGCGGGCTATTTTTATAAAAAACAAAACCCAGGGCATCCGCACCTAAAAAAATTGCCGCCAGCGCATCCTCTAGATTGGTAACCCCACAAATCTTAACTTTCGCCATTATACTATGAGTTATGAGCTATGAGCCAACTTACCATCCCATCATCTCTTCAACTTTACGCCTTATATCCTGTGACTCCATAAAGGCCTCGCCGATTAAAACTGCATTTACTCCTAAAATCTTCAAGAACAATACATCTTGATAACTTTTAATGCCGCTTTCCACAACTATAACTTTTTCTTTAGGAATTAAAGGAAATAATTTCTCTGTGGTTTTAAAGTCAATTTCCAAAGTATGTAAGTCGCGGTTATTTATACCAATCAAGGGAACTTTTAAATTTAAAACTTTTTTTAATTCTTTCTCTGTATGTAC
>CAYOMI010000034.1:0-11837 GCA_964405005.1 uncultured Planctomycetales bacterium
TTTAAACTTAAAACTTCTCACTTATAACTTCTCACTTCTCACTGGTGTACTCTATAGTCTATATCCGGAAATATATTGTCCTTATACTCAATATCCGCAAGCCACGGCTCATCAATAGAATTTGATTTTATATCTTCGTATAGCCGAGTGAATCTTAAGAGATGGTCGTTCGTTCTTTTTATAGCATAACTGGTATGCGTACCGGTTCCCATAATAAATGCCCAATCAGAACTCTGGGCAAGCAGTAACTCCCGGAGTGCCTGATTTAATGCCCTCTGTAGCAAACCATCTGTATCAGGAAAACTTCTGGCTAATTCTGTCATTCTCTGTGATGCCGCGTGCAAGTGTCGGTAAATCCAGTCATTTGCACCCTGAAGCCACATCTCGCTATATCCCTTCCACCCCCAACTAGATAAAGATGGAGTGATTACTTGATTACGCGGATTCTGTGCTAAATATTCCGCCGGCGTAATCAAACTTATCTCATCCTGGTCAAAGACAATTTTTCTAATAAGAAAATCTAGCCACAGCGGCCCTTCATACCACCAGTGACCAAACAATTCAGCATCGTAAGGAGAGACTATTATAGGTTTCTTTTGTATAAAATCATAAAGATATTTTATTTGTTTCTGACGATTGAACATAAAATTACCTGCATGCTCTGCGGCTTTTTCTCTCGCCCATTCTGGAACATAAGGTTCTTTATAATGGGTATTGCCAGTAATGCGATAATATTTTATCCCTGTATTTATTCTGGCACCGTCAGGATGAATATATGGTTTTATATAATCGTATTCTAGATCAAATCCTATATCCCGATAAAACTCGCGATACTGATAATCGCCCGGATAACCCTCGATAGAAGACCACACCTGTTTAGAGGATTCCAGGTCTCTAGCAAAGCAGGCTACACCTGTTCTTCGACAGTAAACCGGAGCAAATACACCGTATTTCGGCCGGGGCGTCCCATGCAAAACACCGTGGGCATCGGCACAGAAATAACGAATACCCGCCTCTTTTAAAATTTCATCCTGACGTGGTTGATAGCCGCATTCAGGAAGCCATATTCCTTTAGGTTTTCTTCCAAATACGGTTTCATAATGGCTGACTGCAACTTTAACCTGGGCACGCACAGACTCTTTACAAATATCCATTAAAGGAAAATAGCCGTGGGTTGCACCACAAGTGATAATCTCTATTTTGCCCAGATCCTGTAAATTTTTAAAAGCATTAACTATGTTATGTCTATACCTCTCAAAGGTGTCCCTTACTTTACAAAAATTGTTTAAATACAGTATTGCGAGTCTCTGGAAATCTGGCTGCCAGCTGGTTCTTTCTATTTCTCTGTGTGTCAATTCAATAAGTTTGTTTATATGTTTTAGATAACGTTGCTGAAGTAATCTATCACTTAACATTGAAATAAGGGTGGGACTTAAAGTCATAGTGATACGAAAATCTATTTTTTCATCTACTAACCTCTCAAAGAGCAAAATTAAGGGGATGTAGGTTTCGGTCATTGCCTCATAGAGCCAATCTTCCTCTAAGAAATCTTCGTGCTCAGGATGACGCACAAAAGGAAGATGCCCATGCAGAATTAAACAAAGATATCCTCTATGCATAATTATTTTATTTAGCTGTTCTGGTTACAATGGGTGTAATGGTCCGCTCTTCTTCGTTATCGGATGAGATGGCCTTGACAGGTATAACTTGTCTGCCCTCGGGGAGAGCAAAACGCAGGGTGAATGTTCCATCTTTTCTCAAAGGTATTGGCTTTCCCTGAACAGTAACTTTTGCATCTGGCTCTGTTGCGCCATAAACAATTAATTCACAATCCACCACTAACCAGAATTTTTTCTCTGGAGGTACTTTTTTTCCGGGGCTCGCCACAGAACTAATACCCGGAGAAGCCAAAATACCCGAAAAAAGTTCTTTTCTCACTCTCTCTTGCCAGGCCTTTCCTACAGGCGAGCTTTGGCCTAACCCAAAGCCCATACCATAGAGTCGGGCAAACATATCTTCAGGGATCATCCATTCTTCATCCGTTACCCAGGAAGGACATTCTAAGGGAGTATGTACAGTATTTGAACGCGCTATTGTAACGAACTTGTCGTTTGGTAAAAACAGACCTAAATCCACACACCACGACCTGCCGGGACCTGCGGTATCAATATACCAGTTATTGGCGTGATCATTAATCTGAATATCAAAAAATCGATGGGCATTTGTGCCGTTAAAAATAATGTGGCTTATATCGTAGACGCGCAGCAGACGTTTAGCCCTGTAGAAATCATCTTTAAATTCATTCTTCAGTCTGTCCCAGGTGCTTGCTGTAATTTCCCAGTAGGCATGTATCCACCACGGATCGCGCACCTGTAATACTATTTTATCCTGATTATACTCAGAGGGTAATTCCTGGGGCATTACTCTCTGCGGCTGGGGTGTAGGTGGAGTATAATATTTTGCTTGCTCTATTACCATCTGCTGTCTCCCCAATACTTCTTTCTCCTTTTTCTTCTCTTGGTCAGTTTTGTCTAAAGGCGCCTTAACCACTTTCTTTTTCGAGATTATTTTACTTAACTTCTCTTTTATCTTACGAAACAGTGCCATAATAACCCACCTCCTTTTTAACAAAAAAGGGGAATGTCTCCCCTTTCTCGTGAACAAAATCTGTTCCTTTTAACCTCCTATTACCTATTCCATTGTTTAATCTTGGTTATCTCTTGGGCCGCGTGTCAGATTTTTTCTGAACCAATGCTTCTTTTAAATCATCTTCTAAAGTCTCTTTAAGCTTAGTTATTTTGTCTAATTCTTCCTTTAAACTCTGATTTACTAATTGTTCCTGTAATAGCGCCTTTTTGACTGCCTGGTGCGCTGTCTTTTCTTCCTCTAATTCTTGGCTTAAGCTCTTCAATTTCTGGTCTGTGGCTATTTTTTCCTGTGTAAACTTACTAATCTTTTCTTCTAAGTCTAACCTTGTGGCCATTTCTTTATCGCGCAGAGACTTAAATCGCAGTGTATTTGTGCAAGAACTTACTACAAAAATAAAAAACATTATTGTTAGGATGACCAAAATTATAATCACTTTATCTTTTACTTGCTCTTCCATTCACCCTTCCTTTTTAAATTAAAAAATTTTCTAAATTACTTAAGGTTCTCCTGGGGTTCTAAAACAGTGGTTTCTTTTGTCTCTTTTACTTTTGTAACCCTAGGTACAATTACAATCTCCACACGACGGTTTAATCGCCGGCCTTCTTTTGTATCATTAGAAGCCACGGGATGATATTCTCCATAACCAATTGCAGATAAACGCTGGGGAGAAATGCCCTCTTTATCAACCAAACAGTGCAGAATGCTCAAGGCCCGGGCAGTGGATAATTCCCAATTAGATTTCCAGCCCGAATATTTTATGGGCTCATTATCTGTATGTCCTTCTATACCCACGCTTAGTTCGGGGACATTCTCCTTTAAAACGCGGCTAACCTTATCCAGTATGGGGTAGGCTTCTTCTTTTATGTTGGCTTTTCCCGAATCAAATAGAATATCCGCTACAAAGGTAATCACTAATCCTTTCTCCATCATCTGCAACCTTACCTGATTATCTTGAATCTCTTTACTTAAACGTTCTTCAAGAACTGCCTTTGTGCGATTAAGTTCATCTAGTTGTCGTGTTAACTCTTCAATCTTCTGCACATCCGAACGTCTTCCTTTTTGAAATATAAAGGTACATCCTGCCAAACTAATGCTCAGGAAAATTATTAAAACTATTTTTAACAAAGCACTTTTCATATAGCCTCCTTATAAACTCTTTGTTTTTGGATTTTAAGAACTTAACTATAACACAATCAATAATTTTAGTCAAGAAAAATAGTTTCTTGTCGGGATGAACCTACAGAAACGATGGATATTTTAGCATCAAGGATATCCTGTAGGTGTAATATATAATCCCTTGCCCTTAAAGGTAAATCCTTAAATCCTCGTGGTCTATAAAACGGTTTATCCCAACCTCTCATTTCCTTGTATACGGGCCTTGCCTTCGATAATACCTCTAAATCGTAAGGAAATTCGCGAAATTTTTTACCTTTATATTTATAGCCAATGCAAATCATTATTTTTTTTAACCCATCTAAAACATCCAGTTTCATTATCGCCAGCTCAGATATGCCGTTTAACAAAACTGCTTCTTTTACCATTACGCTATCGAACCAGCCGCAGCGACGCGGTCTGCCAGTGGTAGCGCCAAACTCATTACCTTTATCACGTATATATTTGCTGAAAGAAGGTGAAAACTCGCTAGGAAAAGGTCCTTCTCCCACCCTTGTTGTATAACTCTTCGCCACACCCACAACCTTATCTATATTTATAGGCGATATACCTGTCCCTACGCAGACCCCTCCTGCGGTGGCTGAAGAAGAAGTAACAAACGGATAGGTCCCAAAATCAATATCCAAAAATGTACCCTGGGCGCCTTCAAAGAGTATGTCTTTTTTCTCTTTTATTACCTTATTTAATAACCATTGAGTGTGACATATATAACTAGAAAATATCCTACCATAAGCCAGATATTCTTTATAAATCTTATTAAATTTAAATCCTGCATGGTGATATACTTTCTGGAAAATTTCATTTTTCTCATTCAGGTTATCTTTTAATTTATCACCCAAGAGTCGGGGATTTAAAAGGTCAATCATCCTTATGCCGCAGCGGCTGATCTTATCTGCATAACAAGGACCGATACCTCTTCCCGTAGTGCCTATACGATGGATTCTTCTTGTCTCACGCAACCTATCTAGGATTTTATGGTATGGCATAATTACATGAGCCAAAGAAGATATCTTCAGGCGACTATCAATATTAATGCCTGATTTTGCTAGGTCTTCGATTTCCTTAATAAGCACGGCTGGATCAACTACCACGCCATTACCGATGCAACAAATCTTTCCTTTGTGTAAGATGCCAGAGGGTATAAGATGGAAGATATACTCTTTATCATTAACTACAACCGTGTGTCCGGCATTACTTCCGCCTTGATAACGGACAATATAATCGACTTTGCGGGCTAAGATATCGATTATCTTGCCCTTACCTTCATCACCCCATTGTGTACCTACAATAACTATGTTCATGTAGAAAGCTTGAAGTTAGAAGTTACAAGTTATGAGTTATAAATTAAATACTGTTTTTTGCCTCGCTCGTCTTAACAATAACAGTTAAGATATTTATGATTTCATTAATTTCAGATAATAACTCAGGTAAATTATTACTTTTTGCTATCCGTGCATCATTGATAAGTCTTAACCAATACCTTGTCTCACGAGCTTCTTTTTTGGCAATATTAATTCTATTGATAAAATCTTTTCTACTAGAAGCCCCCTGCGCTTCTTCAATATTAGCGCCTATTGACGTACCGGATCTTATTAATTGCCTTCCCAAAGAGATTGTAGCTGTATTGTATGGTAAATTTTTAACAAATTTAATGACTTCTAATGCGAAACTATAAGTTCTTTCTTTTATTTTTTGTTTTTCCACAACTTATAACTTATAACTTCTCACTTATAACTACAAATTAGGGGCTCATTGTAAATATCTTATGTGCAATATCCGGATATTTGGCAATAAATTTCAATTCATCATCAATTAAAGGCTTCTGATTATGCACATTGGCATAACGCACCAGCTCCAGTATTTTTGTTGCCTCTGCGTCATTATGAAACTCAATTTCTAATTTTTCATAAACATTTCTAAATCCCTTAATTCCTGAATATTCACCGGCGGTAATCTTGCGACCCGTTTCAATTATTTCAGGTTCTCCGCGGCCTAATTCTTCAAAATCATAAAGTTCGTAGTTACGCCTATCCTTTAATGCGCCGTCAGCATGAATCCCTGATTCATGCGCAAAGGCATTTGCGCCTACGCCTGGTTGATTTATGGGTATAGGAACACCAAAGGCATATGAGGCGTATTTACAAATCTTCCAGGCCATCTTTAGGTTTATTCTTTCATCGAGACTGTAATTTTGCATACCGTTTCCATATTTTACCGCCAAAATTACTGAAACTAAATCCGCATTACCTGAGCGTTCACCCATTCCGTTAACACAGGTATTAATATAAGCATCCACACCACAATCAAGTGCGGCCTTTGCACCAGCGACGGAATTGGCTACAACCATTCCTAAATCATTATGACCGTGAATCTCAATGGGCATCTTAACTGCCTGGCTAAGTTCTTTTATCCTCTCATAAATTGTAAAAGGTGTATCACAACCTAAGGTATCGCAGTAACGAATTCTGGCTGCGCCTGTCTTTTTTGCTGCCAAAGAAAACTCAATCAGATATTCCATCCTTGTCCTTGAGGCGTCCTCGGCATTTACTCCCACAGATTCAGCACCAGATTCCACTGCTAACTTTACTGCCTCGGTCATTTCCTTAATCACGGATTGATGGTCGAGTTTTCCTTTAAATTTATGAGTAATCATCTGTTCAGAGGTAGAAATTGAAAGGTTAAGGTGTTTAATACCAGGCACAAGTTTAAACGCTGTCTTTACATCATCCTTGGTTGCCCTGACCCACCCGCCTAAACGTATTGGAGAAAGAGCACCTTTTTTAGCCAGCTCCAAGTTTGCATTGAGATAATTCGTCTCATGCCGGGTAACCGGAAAACCAAATTCGGATTGAAACACTCCCATTTCATTTAAATACATATTTATCATTGTCTTTTGTAACTTAGAAAGGCAAATGCGCGAAGTCTGGACCCCATCGCGATTGGTTACATCAATAATAAATATTTTAGGTTTATTGGACATGTTATCACCTCTTTATTATCTTTCTCAATTCTTCCTTTGAAGGTAGTCCCTGCGTTGCAAATATCTCTTTATTTTCTAATAGATACGTTGGACCAAACATAATTCCTAATTCCTTATTCAGTTCTATATTTTCTTTTAAAAGAGATGTGCCCTCCTGACTACGAGAGCAATTATTTACTCTGCTGACATCAAATTTATTCAAGCAATCCTCCCACCATGAGCTATTGATATTTTTAGCCCGACAACTAATATACTCCCAGAAGATCTGTGGATAATATTTCTTTACGCAGACACTGCGTAAATACTCCTCAATCTCAGGATTTCCTTTTTCAGCATCAAAACTATTCTTTTGCTCGGTAGCTAAAAAATGAATATCAGGATTAAATTCTTTTATTACATCCAACAATCCCACAGCATCTTTATGGTATAAACTTATAAATAAATCTAATTTCCCTTTTATTATCTTCCTGTCTAGAAAATAAGATACTCCACTAAACTCTGGCTTTAACATATAAAAATCACCTTTTATTTCCAAATTTTGTTTTAGATGAGTAAATACATTTTCCTTCTCTATCTCTTTATCTAACAAATATACTGGCAGACTTTTAATGAGAAGATTCCTAATAAGCCTATCAGCTTCTTTACCAGGATAATATAGATAAGATATAACTAAACCTGGAAATATCCCTTTTAGTTGCTTAACCATTATATCAGTATAACATACGCTGCATTCTTTAGACGTAATAATTATAAGTTTTATCTTTTGGGGCTCACTAAAACTGCAACGGGAATCTAATGTGGCTGGGTTAAGGCATTGGCCTATTAATCCTTTCTTTCTACAGTTATTATCTGAAAAACATCTGGGTAAAATGTCAAGGATATCAGGATCGTCATTAATCTTCTCGGAAAGACGCAATTCTTCTGATTTATAATCAATTATTTTGTTATCTCGTAACAGAAGGGTCAACTTACCTAAGCTTCGCCCCTCCCAAGATGGCCGTAAAACCAAGGTGGGCCCAATCTTATTAACTGGCTCTTTATCATGGCGGTGGTGTCTGGTAATTAAAACATCTATTCCTGAAATTTCGTTTATTAATCTCAAATTATCTTCTTCATTTAAGCGGCTTAAAACCACGATGATATGCGCGCCTTTATTTTTAAGTTCTCTTACTATCTTTTCTACGGCTATCTTGGGCTCAATAAGCTTAAGCGCAGTTTCCTTTTGTGTAGCAGATAGAGCACTTACACCCAAAATACCCACCTTAGTATCATTTATTTCTTTAATAATATATGGCGAAAATTCTTTAGATTCTATATTGCAAGAGAGAAAAGTGATCTTTGAATTGACCAAATTTTGCCGAAGAAAATCTTTTCCAAAATTAAACTCATCATCTCCAATAGAGACACCATCATATTGCATCAATTCCATTGCCCTAAGGTTTATTAATGTGCGTTCCTTATCCAGTTCTGTATTCTGGCTATATTCATCCATCGCTCCACCAGCAAAAAAACTCCCGGAATCTAGAACGAGTATATTCGGATTATCTTTTTTGAACTGCTTAACCATTGTTGCACGACGCGCAATACCACCATCCGCCTCCGCGGGGCAATTACAGGGATAAAGCATCGCGTGCGTGTCACCCGTATATAAGATAGTAACTTCTTTGGCAAAACACAAACGATAAGCAAAGAGTAAAAAATAGAGACTAAAAATAAAGAAAATATAAGTTTTTGCAGTCATTACAGTCTTATCACTTTTACAGACAAAATATTCTCGAGTTTCTTTATCTTTTCCAAAATCTCTGAAGAAATAGGACTATCCACATTTAATACGCTTATAGCCATTCCACCCGGCTTCTGGCGGCCAAAGGTCATCTCTGCAATATTAATTTCATGTTTACCTAAGAGGGTACCTAAATTACCGATAATGCCTGGTCTGTCCCAGTTGTTAATCACAATCATTTCGCCAACAGGAGAAACCTCTACATAGTAATCATCGATCTTAACAATGCGCGCTTTTTTGTTTGCGGAGAGCGTACCACAGATCTTTCTTGATTCCTTATCAGTCTTTATTTCCAGCTGGATCAAATTTACAAATTCGCTCTCTTTTGAAGACTTTGCTTCTCTTACATTGATGCCTCTTTCCTTCGCCAAACTTACGGCATTAATAAAATTAACAGTCTCTTTTAAAATTGGCGAAAGTATTCCCTTGACTAAAGCCATGGTTAAAGGACTTAAATCATGCTGAATAATTTCACCACTATAATTTATGTTTAGTTCAAGGAACCTTCCTTCTACTAACTGGGCAGAAAAACTCCCTAATTTTTCGACTAAATTTATATAGGGTTCCAAAACTTTATAGACCTCTTGTTCCATAGAAGGATAGTTGGCGGCATTACGTATACCTTTACCCAGAAGGGCATCGGTTACAATCTCCGCTACTTCAATAGCGACGTTAATCTGAGCTTCTTCTGTAGATGCGCCTAAATGAGGCGTAACCACCACATTATCTAATTTTGAAAGTTCACTTTCAGGAGAAAGGGGTTCTTTTTCGAAAACATCAATGGCAGCGCCAGCAACCTTCCCTTCTTTAATAGCACTAACAAGTGCTAACTCATCAATAATACCTCCACGTGCGCAATTAATTATACGCACGCCCTTTTTCATAATTGAAAATTCTTCTCTGGAAAGTATATGTTTTGTCTCTTCGGTTAATGGGGTATGCACTGTAATATAATCAGAGCGCTCAAGCAACTCTTTTAATTCTACTACCTCAACACCCAGCTTTTCAGCCACTTCTCGTGATAAAAATGGATCGTAGGTTAAAACTCTCATGCCAAAAGACAACGCCCTTTTGGCTACCTCAGAACCGATTCTGCCAAAACCAATTATTCCCAGTACTTTATTATAAAGTTCGACCCCCATAAATTTAGAACGTTTCCATTCTCCTAATTTGACCGAGGAATTTGCTTGGGGAATATTACGGGAAAGCGCTAAGATCATACTCATAGTATGTTCGGCAGTAGAAATAGTGTTTCCAGCAGGCGTGTTCATAACAATAATGCCTTTCTGCGTAGCAGCTTCTAAATCCACGTTATCCAATCCTACGCCAGCGCGACCAATGACTTTTAGTTTTTGTCCTGCATTAATTATATCCTTGGTTACCTTGGTGGCGCTTCTTACAATCAAGGCCTCGTAATCTTTAATTATTTCTTTTAAATTTTCAGGTTTCAATTCTGTTTTGACATCAACCTGAAATTCTCTTTTTTCTTTAAGAATCTTTAAACCTTCTTCGGGTAAAGGATCGGTAACTAAAATTTTTGTCATTTATTCTCCTTATTTTAAAAATACTTCCTCCGCTGCTTTTACGCCGGCGCCCAAAGTAAATTTATATCCCATCTGGGTCAAAACTTTCTCCAGGCAAGATATACCCACAATAATATCAAACTCTTCGATATATCCCATATGCGCAATTCTAAAGACCTTTCCCTTTAACTCACTTTGTCCACCCGCGATAGTAACATTATAAGTATCGCGCATGATTTTTACTAATTTTTCGCCATCCACGCCCGGCGGAACTTTTACTGCAGTAACCACATCCGAAGCAGCAGCAGGTGCAAACAATTCTAAACCTAAGGCGCAAACCGCTGCACGAGTTGCATCCGCCATTTTCTTATGGCGGACAAATATATTCTCCAAACCATCCTCTTTCATCATTTTTAAAGATTCATTTAAGGCAATAATTAAACTTATAGCAGGAGTAAAAGGTGTGTCTGTCTTATCAAGTGCCTTTTTTGCCTCTCTTAAATCAAAATAATATCTGGGGCATTTTGCTCCTTCTACCAATTTCCAGGCCTTGGGACTGACAGAAATAAAACTTAAGCCCGGCGGAAGCATCAGGCCTTTCTGCGAACCAGAAACTACTATATCACAAGACCAGGCATCGGTTTTTAAATCAATTGCACCTAGACCACTTATAGCATCTACCACTAAAACGGCAGCGGTATCTTTTAAAACTTTACCAATTGCTTCGATATCGTTCACCACCCCGGTTGAGGTTTCACATAAGGTTACAAATACCACCTTTATTTTAGGATTTGTTTTTATTTTTTTCTCTATTTCCCGAGGGTCAACTGCTCTTCCCCATTCCACATCCAGCACTTCAGCAGCA
This sequence comes from uncultured Planctomycetales bacterium, assembly GCA_964405005.1. GTDB lineage: Bacteria > Omnitrophota > Gorgyraeia > Gygaellales > Profunditerraquicolaceae > CAYOMI01. The sequence goes on from CAYOMI010000034.1 coordinate 10,974, forward strand.
ATACCGAAATTGCGGCATAGTTCAGTCCATCTCTCTCCAAATTTACCACCCTGGATAGTTAAGGCAATATCAGCTGGCGATAACAAATTCACCACCGCTGCTTCCATCGCACCAGTACCCGATGAGGCTAAAATAAATATGTCGTTCTTTGTTTGAAATACATACTTAAGCCCTTCAGTTACCTCTTTTAATATTGCCTGGAACTGGGGCGTACGATGATGAATTATAGGTCTAGCCATTGCTTCAGAAATTCTAGGCGGCAAAGGTGTAGGTCCAGGCGTCAATAAATAACTCTTCTTCATTTCTTCTCCTTTTGTTGGAGTAAAAGCAAATGACTATTTCTTTTGACTAATAATAACCTCATCAATCAAACCATAATCTTTGGCTTCCTGAGCAGACATAAAATAATCGCGGTCAGTATCTCTCTGAATTTTATCTAAGGGTTGACCCGTGTGTTGAGCGAGTATCTCATTGATTTTATCGCGCAGTTTAAGTATTTCCTTGGCATGCCGCGAGATATCTTCGGCTGCACCCTGAATTCCGCCCCAGGGTTGATGAATCATAATCCGGGAATTGGGCAGGCCATAACGTTTCCCTTTTTTACCTGCAGATAAAAGTAGGGCTCCCAGGCTTGATGCCTGACCTACGCAGTAAGTAGCCACATCGCATTTCACAAACTGCATCGTATCGTATATGGCAAGCCCTGCAGTTACTGAGCCACCCGGAGAATTAATATAAATACTTATCTCTTTGTTTACATCTTCCATCTGCAAGAACAACATCTGGGCAATTACTAGGTTTGCTATGTAATCATCAATGGGAGTGCCGATAAAAATAATTCGGTCTTTTAATAATCTTGAATAT
>CAYOMI010000035.1:0-11750 GCA_964405005.1 uncultured Planctomycetales bacterium
TTATTATAGAAAATGGAGGTAAAGGTCAACAATATCAACCCTATCCCCGCGCGTAAATCAGCTTTAAAAATCATTCTCAAAATAAAAAACAAGAAAGAACTAATGATAAATTGCATAGGATAGTAGGGGGTACACACAGATACCCGTGCAATAGTCAGCAACAAAAACGGTATGCTGCCAAACGCAATCAAGTCTCTTGCCATTTCTTTAGGCCATTCTTTTCTCTCGAATAATTTCATAGACGCCCTTTACAACCATCCCTTATGCTGCCAGTAAGCATACTCCTCTTGCCAGTCATCCTTCCTTAGCAGCATCACTCTCTTAAAATGCTCTCTACCTGCCTCAATAATCCTAACCTGATCAGCAAATACCTTTTTCTCCTTGATATCCTGAGCTAACTTCCTACCCAATTGATACGCGAACTCTATTTTCTCCTCCAATGCATAAGCAGAACTAAATACGCTCCCGGAATACTGCGCGCCGCAGGTATGGGCATAATATTCTATGTAATCTAGGACATCTTTATCCTGTCCACTTCCTGAAGTAACTACCCCCGTAATATATTTACCCAAGAGCCGCTTGCAGTGGATGAAATGGGCTGAACGGTCAAAGAGCGCCTTCATCGAAGCAGTGACTTGGTTTATATAATTAGGCGAGGCTAAAATTATTCCGTCTGCTTCCAGCATTCTATTTAGAATCGCAGGAACTTCGTCTTTAACCGAGCAATGTAAAATCTTCTTGTGGCATTCTTCGCAATGGCGGCAGAAATCTATATGGCAATCCGATAAATGAATAATATCAGATTGAATCTGTGAATCCGCAACTCCCCTTAAAACCTCTTTAGCCAAAATAAAAGTCCGGCTTTTTTCCTTGTGCGGACTTGAGGAGATGAGCAGCACCTTCATTTTTGTAAATCCCGGGTTTTCCAAGCAGGTAGATACGATTTCACCTTGGCCTCGGCAAAAAGATTATTATTCTTATCCATAACCTTGACTTCAGTTATAAAAAACCTTCCCTTAAGCTGCTTGGGTCTTGCTTCAGCAAAAAGCGCAGCAGAATTAGTCGGTTTCTTATAGCGGATATTTACATCAACGGTCAGATACGGACCTTCGGGGAAAATCGTCCTTAAACCTTGTACTGTAGCCGCATCAATGATGCTTGCGATAGTTCCGCCATGATAGTTACCATGCGGATTAGTTAAATCCTTTCTATAGGATATACCAATTCTGCAAAAACCATCGCTTTTCTTGTCAATATACATCTGCAACATATTCTCATAAGGCGAGTTTATTCTTTCCATGGAAATATATTCTAAAATTCCGTCCGTTTCTATTTTTACCTACGATTTTCTTTTTCTCAAATGCTTGAATATTGCCCTGCCTATGCCGATAATCAGAATCAGTGTGTAAGTGATTACCCCGGCAGCGATCCCTAAAAGAAGAGATAAAATCCCTCCTCCGCCCATATCACAGGCGACGCTGGAGCCGCGCATCCAGCTATAAATTATCAACATCAGAATAGTAGTCAATACTGCCACTGCCAATGCCGGAAAGATTGCGGCGGCAATAATAAAAATTATTTTGCTAAATAAAGGAAAATGTTTTTTTAGCAGGTAAGCGATAACGATTACCACCAGTGCCACAAAAACCCATAGGGAAAAATTGGGAATAGTTTCGGCAAAGACCTCATTGAGCCCGGAAAACTGCCCAAATAAAATCAAAAGGATAACCCCTGCTATCAGTCCAGCGACTAATATTTTCTTCATAAGCATATTTATCTCTAAGCACCTACAATTTTAAAACCACGCCTCTTTTGTATATATTATCCATCACATAAGGGTATTTTTCAAGTACTTCTGTTTCAATCCGGCAACGCACTCCATAGTTATGCATCTGGCTTTTAAGTGCCTGAATACCTTCTTTTCCAAAAACATCTAACATCGCTGCTGGCCAGGCATCCAGACTTTTCTCAATCATATTCTTTATGCCAATTATAGGATATCCAAAATAATCTTTTTGTGCACCGGTGATTTCTTGAAAACTTGGCGGGTCCCAACCTTTAAGTGCTACTCTTATACTTAAGCGGGGAATTGTCAGGCGCTCAATAAAATCAGGATAGTAACCTAAAAGCAAACCATTGGTTTCCAGGATAAAGGTCAAATTGTTCTTGGCTTGCAGTGTTTTCTGGATTACCTTAACCAGGTGTTCTAAAGAGCGCTCTCCCAGAATCGGCTCACAACCAGTCACGCGTATATATTCAAATCCTTTTTTCTTGGCTATATTAAGCAGGTTATCCGCTACTGCTTCAGGGCTATAAAATTTACCATATTTTTCCGGCTCCAGGATCCGAAAATAACTCCAACAATATGCGCACAAAAAACAACAGCCCACTGCATCTGCAGTGGCAATCCCTCCGTAATAAGGAGCAGGCCGGAAGCGGTGATATTTCCTTTCTAAGCCCTGCATCACCACTTCCTCTATTTCCTCTGCCCTTTTTATGGGATTAAAAGGTAACTCCAGCATCTGTTGTATTGCGTTCACAACTTGCTGATGATAAAGGCGGGAAATCTAACAGGAATTTTTAGAGAACTGTAAAGAAAGATTATGTTGCCATTATATATCCCCATATAAGTTGCATTATTCCCATAGAATCTACCTCTTCTAACTTTATGCCTGTTCTATATTTATTAGGTTCAATCATCTTTGACCACACCACCTCTCCCTTGGCATGTAGTGATTCATCCTTATTAAGTATTGGCAGCCACATCTCCAAAGGAGTATAGGGTGGCAATTCTTCATCTGCCAGTACGCCTATTCCTTGTGTGCAAATATCCTGTACCTGAACTACGCTATATCTGTTTGAATACAGATCCAATAATCTTAAAGAGAATTTTACGGGGACCCTTTCAGAAACTCTTCTATTTTTAATCTCTAAATTTTGCATAATGTTATCTTTCTAGATGGCTAATAAAAAAGCCACGGTTATTATTTCTACTCTCCGTGGCTTACAGTTCTAATCCTGCAATAGCCTTCGCTTTATAGTCTCTAAAAAATATCTATACTTTAAGTTTAACTTATTTTTATATATTTGTCAATTATATTTAGTGCAGAAATATTCCACACCCTGCTAATTAGTCCGCGTGGTGACCTTCTGCCTCATGGGTTTCTTCATAATGAGAAGAAATTTCTTTTTTTGCGATTTTATCAAGGTGTTCTACATAATGCACAAACTCAACATATGCCGCAACAAACTCCCTTCCGGCTTCCACGCTTTCATCTTTATGCTTTTTCTTCTCAAGCACTTCTTCAAAGCGCTTATGGATTCCTGAAACCACATCTTCGGAAACTAATTTTACAAGATTCTCAGCTGAACCTTTTTCTATTGCAGCATCCGCTTCTTTAACTGCTGGCTCAAGTTCGCTGCCTGCGGGCTTTATTCCTGTGAATTCTGCGCCTTCTCCCTCACGGTGAATTCTGACTAATACTTCAAAGAAACGCATATCTGCCTTTTCTTTCGCAGCTGCACCCTTTTTTCTTTCAGCCAATGCTTCATTAAATGCCTTCTTAACTTCTGCCTCGTTTTCTTCTTTCACCCATTTTAATACAGGTGTAACATCGCCCTTTTCTAATGCTTGCTTTGCCTCAAGTATTAACGGCCCATCCATAGTATCGCAATGCGCAAAAACTATAGGGATTAAAAAGGGCAAAGGATTATGACCTCCAAGAAACATAAAGGTTAAAACGACAAGAAAAATAATCCCAATGATAATCGCTTTATCGCCATCCATAACTTATCCCTCCTCCCTCTCTAATTACACTGACCCTCCCTGTGCTCCGTTCGGCCTGCGTGGGCGCAGGCCTCACTGGGCGCTCGCTTGGCCGCTCGCTTCCAGCTAATGTGAAAGCGGGTGCGGCGGGTCCGCCGCTTTACAACAAGAGAAAAAATCCAAAGTCGCGGCGTGCGTCCTCGCTTCAGTGCAACCGTCCTTTAATAAGAACAAATTTTGCCGCAAACTAACTATTACTCTGCACTCTCTAAGACGGCTAAAATATCTTTCTCTTCGCTCTTATTTAAGCCTCTTATTACCCTGGCTCGCCACTTCTTAGGAATCGACTCAAATACTTCTTTAATTATTGAGGATTCGCCTTTCTCAATTAGCGACTTCAATATCTCAATCGCAATATTTCTATCTTTGACTGCCTTATCTTGCTTAAGCCTTCTCTGGAAAATAATTAGCTTATGTAACGCAAAATTAGCCGGATGCGGTAAGGTTATATAGAAATCTTCGACTTTGACCTTAATCGTATTTGCAGACAAGAAGCTAAGGAATCTTAAGGCTACAGCATTTATGCCCAATTTTGGTAAAGGAAATGGCTTGTCTATACCTCGCCCCTTCTCCAGAACCAAAAACTCAAGCAACAAATCAGGGTGCTCAAGTTTGATATAGCCTTTGTTACCTTTGTAGATTATAACAAAGCCGAGATCGCTAAGAAGCTCCGGTACATTCACGGTCTTTCTTATCTTTGCCGGATTATCTACCAAGAAATCAATATCTCTGGTTTTTAGCGCTGCACGGTCTAAATATGGCGTGCCGGAGAAATATTCATTATAAAAATATGCACTCCAACTACCAATAAGAATAAAGTCTTTGAGTATGCCGGCCTTATTGAATCGCCTTAAGATTTCAAGACATAAATCACGCTGTTTCTTTTCCACGCAACGCTCTCCTTATGAACTTAATTTGATTCCTAACCTGCAATAGCAATTTTTTGTATTTATTTAACCTTTTCCTTTGTTCGGCATAAGCTTCCTTTATCTCTTCTGAAATAGGGCCTTTGTATACGAACTTTACCTTTTTTCCTTGCCTCTTTACTAAATAATAATAGTAGCGCTTGCCTATCTTCTTACGAATAAGACAACCTTTAATTTTGGCAATCTCTCTTTGATAGCTTTTCAGCATATCGCGAGAGTTCTCCAGCTCTTCTTTTAATACTCCTTTAATTACTCCCATGCTCATCCCTCCTTACCAAACATTTTACTAAAAAAATTATACTTTGTTTGGTAACAATGTCAACCTTTATTTTACCTAACAATTTTATTAATTTTATACTCTTTGTATGGTAAGTTAAAAAATTGAATTACCAGTGATTGGCAAAATTTGTTTAAGCAAATGGGCGGGTAAAATTGAGAAACAAGTACGAAGATAGGAAAGAAGCTTAGCCGCTATATCTACGCTATGCCCCGCCTCTTGCGTTGCTTTTGCGCGCAATTTTTTACTTTGCGCCCACCTGAAACCCGTCCCACGCTTTTTTGTTTTCTAATACCGGGGTAAAGCTGGTTCATAAGGAAACAGCTTAAATGCACCGCGCCCTGGGGGGCGCTCCCGTATCTCGCGATTCACCGCTCGCCCGAGAGAGCGAATAATAATATGGGGTCCCTCTCGTATGAGCCGAGGAGGAACCTCTCTGAATTCCTAGCTTTCAATTATATAGCCCTACCCTATTGTAGCAAGAATTATCTACCCTAGAGAGGCGAATTACCGGCCTGGTGACCAGACAAAAAGGCTTTGAAATTTGTTTTTTTGTCCGGTTATTTTATGGTGAAAATGCCGTAACTCTTAGAAATTATGAGATAGCATTGTCTGCCTCTCTTTGTCCGGACATTAGCGTTAGAGAAACAAAAAATTCTAAAAACTATACTTAAATGTCAGCGAACCTCCAACTTCATAATAGTCGTCTTTTAGCACTGTGTTGCAGTCAGCAAGTAGGGTTATGTTTTTTTTGTTGAAAAATTCAAGCCGTGCGCCAAAGTCAAAGCTTGAAGGGGCAGGCTTGTAGCCTTCTGTCTTAAAAGAGGTACCTCCTCCGGCAAAAGTAGCAATTGTTTGTTGTCTATCGTTTATAGCATCATAGAAATAGCGAAAACGAAATTCCGGAGTAATTATACTAGATTTATTTTCAAATGCCCTACTTAACCTTAGACCGATACCGGGTTGTAAGGAATCATACTTTTGGGAATTAACAGAAAGGTTTAAGGAATCAGCGCCGGTTTCAGTATAGCTGGATAGATACAAATGTGTATAGGTTAGGGATATGAGCGGTATGATATCAAAACCGTTCTTCTGTATCTTATACCCTGCCTCAAAATAGCTTGAGAACTGATGGCCATGGTAATCAGACTGGGCAATTCTATTAATATTACCTACTGTTACGTGTCTTGAACTATCATAGTTATTGTAACCATAGGTCAAAACAGCATCAATGATATACGGGCTGTCTTTGGCTTGATATTCTCCGTAAAGTCCGGTCTGGTAGCTGTCAATACCAGTACGGCCGTAGTTGTCCTTTGACCTTATTTTGCTAAAGCCAAACCCCTGGGCCAAACCTAAGCGTAAAGTGTCATCCATAAACAAACGGTCTATGCCAAGAACTGTTCCCCAAATCCTTGCCAAGTAGCCGTTACTTAAGCCGCGTTTATCCTGATGGGCGTAATCTCCATAGAATTGCGCCCAAATATCATTTCTACGCGAAGCGCTATATAATAACAAATCTCTACCGTTCTCATCCTCCTCTATCTTAGAATCCTGTAAGCGTAAGAGCGCTGTGCGCACAAAACCATTGAGCAACTCATTGGTAACTTTTGGTTGCCCCCCATCAACAACTGGAGCCATACTCTCTAAAGAAGAAGCTACCTGACTCTGCGATAGATTACCGAGAGCCGTAAGAACGGTGGTCATATCGGCTGATGGATTTGTTACGTTATCCAATACATTGCCTACAACTGCTGCGTTTGAGTTCGCCATAGCTCCAGCACCGGCAAAACTGTTATTTCCGGCGCGAATCGCTGCCAGAATAAGATTGTTGCCTGAGTTCGCCGCGCTAAAGGTGACGTAAGGATTCGATGAGGTAATTGTAGTAGGTACGTTCCCTATGCCGCTGCCGCCCGTATTCACAACTGTTAGCGTTGCGCCGTTCGGTATATAACCACCGACCGTCACCTCGATAGTGCTGTCGGCGGCAATCGCCGCGGCCGCCGTTGAATTAATACTGCCAAAACTGGAAGCGGAATTCGCAGTAAGCACCAATGTCGATTCAGCAGCTTGAGTATAAGTATTCGCGCCTATGTTCAGGGCTGTGGTACCTATATCAAGAATAGCGTTATTTGTCACTGCCCCTACCCCTAAAGCAGCCACGCTGTTGGCATGTAACGTACCTGCGTTTATAATGGTGCCCCCTGTATAGGTATTGGCACCGCTTAATGCGAGTGTACCTGTAGAGATCAACTGGGTCCCTAGCCCCAAACCATCCTCAATAACCCCGGCAAAGTTAGGTGAAGAACCATTGTCTCCTACGGTCAGTTTTACAAATGTCCCTGCAACAGAATTAGTAACAAGTCCGGTAGATGTCCCGGACAAAGATCCGATAATTTCATCATTCCCGTTCATGTCAAGGATCCCATCAAGTGTTAATGCGCTATTATCAGGAATTGCCCCGCTTGAGCCAATCTTAAGCGTCCCGCTATTAACGGTTGTCGCCCCCGTGTAGGTATTAGCCCCGCTCAGAGTGAGAACACCATTGCCGTTTTTGATGACAGACCCGGAACCCGTCTGAATAATGCCTCCGATACTGATATCGCCATCACCCGGATAAGCTAAACTGTCTTTACCCAAAATAAGATTATAGGCGCCGTCGATGTCACCATTCAGGGTCAATGAAGCCCCCGTCGTCGATCTGATTTCTGTGTCACCGCTTAAGGTTATCCGGCCGGAAAGAACGTTGTTCCCATAATTTCCAATGGCAGAAGTGCGTTCTCCTACGCCAAAACCTTCCACGGTAAAATCATTGGTTAATGGTGTGCCGTTTAAATCTTCAATAATAAAGTATGCGCCTTTTTGGATGGTCACATGGCCAGAGCCCAATGCTCCGGCATGCCGTATATTAATGGCACCAAGATGTCCTAACAGGGTTCCCCCTGAATAAGTATTCTCGTCACATAAGAACAAAGTGCCTCCCCCTTGTTTTGTGACAGAACCGGTGCCTAAATCCATAACTCCGCTCACAGCCACATCAAACTCTCCGTCAATCGTAAGATCATAATCATTTGCTAAGACACTCCCGGCAAATTCCAAAGCCCCATGGTTACTCATAATGGTTGCATCATCAGTTAAAGTGACTACACCCGTTAATAGACTCTCCTGCACACTCGCAATCGCTCCATAATGGCCCTCTCCGAGTGGGGCACCTGTTCCTTGTATAAAAAAATCATTGTCAAGTTTAATAATAATGATCGAAGTTGCGCTACGGTTACCTATATGTAAAGTGCCTCCATCATTTATAGCCACCGCCCCGCTGCCCAAAATATTCACATTGGTCAAATCATCCATAACGCGCAAAACTCCCTGGTCAATCACCGTCCCACCGCTGTAGGTGTTCTTGCCCAAAAGAACAAGGGTGCCCGCGCCTTCCTTGACCAATCCGCCGTTGGTGATAACCGCAGTGATCAAAAGATCTTGGGCGGCATCGCCATCTGCTACCGTAAAAGTGCGCGTGCCACCATCTAGATCGATAACGCCTGAGTTTGTCGCAAAGCCGCCGTTTGCAATAGTAACAGTGTCGTCGCCCGAAGTGGTCATATCTCCTTCGAGGAGAAGTTTTCCCCCAACCACGTCATTCGAATTCAATGTCAAGGTGCTACCACTTGACATTTCAAGACCTGCACCCCCTCCGTTTAACTGAAGAACGCCTCCGGTAGTGCCACCATTAACGATATTCAACCCCCCAGTAATAACAATGTGGCTGTCCTCGACCTTACCGCCATCGTTCACCGTGTTGGTTCCTCCCGACCAGGTAATGGTACTGCCCGCTCCGATAAGGTGTCCCGCACCTGTCATGAATACGCCACCACCATTGCTGAACGCTGCGATCGTTTCCGTCTTCCCATTCAAATCCAAAGCCCCGCTTGTCATAGTGATCGCTGATGTGTCCGCCACCTGATTCGACGCAGACCATCGAAGTGTCCCGCCGCTGATCGTAATATCGCCCGCGATCGCTGTCGTCCCGGCCGTTTTGTCAAGCAGTAACGATCCGGCATTGACGACTGTAGGGCCCAAATAGGTGTTTGCTTCGGAACCGCTTAAAGTCAGCGTGCCGTTGCCTTCCTTGATCACAGCCCCGGCTCCTGTTTTGATGACCCCTGAAACAGTTATGTTGCCGTGGCCTTCAAAAAATTCACTTCTGCCTAAGGTCAGATCATATTCACCATCAATATCGCCGGTCAGGGTTAATGAGGACCCTTCATCCGCCTTAATATTCGCGTCACCGCTCAAGGTAATTTTACCCGAAAGAGTGTTATCGCCGTTTCCGTTTACAATGGCGCCGTAGATATGTCCGTCGCCTTGAACGACAAAATCATTGGCTAGTGGCGCCCCTTCAAGGTCTCTGAAAAAAATTGCGGCGTTGTCACGAATGGTGACCGGTCCGGAACCTAACGCGCCGGCATTCCAAATTTCTATAACAGCCGCGGTGTCCAGGATAGTCCCTCCCGAATAGTCATTTGCGGCACCTAAAAAAAGAACTCCCAATCCATTTTTCGTAAGGGACCCTGTACCTAAATTCAGGCTTCCCAGAACCTCTACAATCGATGCCCCCCCAATGGTAAGGTCATGATTTCCTGTTATCGAATCATCATTTGTAAATTGCATCCTTCCCTCATTGCATACAATAGTGGTATCACCGGTCAAAGTAACCTCACCTGCTAATATGCTATTCTGCAGGTTTAATATGGCGCCCCAAACATCTGTTCCGGTTCCATACCCAATTCCCTGCACGCTAAAATCGTTGTCCAGCTTGATAGGAATTTCGTAACCGGGTTCACCTATAGTGAGCGTGCCACTGTCATTTACAGTAACCAAACCGCTACCTAACGTATTCAGTATAGTGACCTCTCTCTTAAGGATGCCTAATCGACCTTCGTTGATCGCTGTACCTCCACGATAGTCATTACTGCCCATAAGGGTCCATGTGCCGGTTCCGGTTTTCTCAAGTTTTAACGCTCCAGCGCCAGTATCCGTGATAGCACTCGAAATCATTCCGCTGCCGTATATTTTCCCTTCTTCCTGCTGTCCGGTCCCGCCAAGGATAAGCGTGGCTCCTCCCGCGGGGCTTCTAATGTCACCACCGGGAAAAACCAATGAATCCGCTTCTTCTCTATCGCTGATGAAACCGTAATTGCCTCCCAAAATGATGGTCGCAGGAAACACCTGTTTTTGCGTTACGTCGCTATCCAATGTAATCGCGCCGCCCTCACTCAATGTAAGTGTTTGTTCGGGACTTGTGCCTATCACATAACTGGCGCATGATTCGCCGGTGAAATGTATCGATTTTGCGGTCGCAGGATCTCCGCTCAGATTAAGGTCAATGTTGCTACTACCGTCGTTATTAAATAAGGCTGTATCTTCCGCCGAAGGCGGCTTGCTTCCGAGTCCGCTCCAGTTTGCGGCGTTATTCCAGAGGTCATTTACCGTACCATCCCACTGCGAATCGGCCGCTAAGCCGTTTGCTGACCCTAACATAATTAAAAGACAAATAAATAGACAAATAGTTACTAGCCGCATAAGCTGGCTACCCCCTCATGATTGCCGCAGAACGTATCTGTTGGACAAGCCTGATTCGTTTCATTTCAGTTCCATTACGTTTTTATTCATAATATCTAAGAGTTGTTTCACTTTTTCACCTATGTTAAATTCTTCAAAACCTCATAAGCATCTTTTTCAAGTGATACATATGGAAAACGACGCAGATTATCATCAGCTCCTTGTCCTCCACACATATGACAATGTCCGACTCGAACAATTTTTATTATCTCGGTTCCGTTAAGGTAAATTTGAATTGAGTATGGTTTCTACCAAAGTTATCCGTGATTTCACAAACGAAGTTGTTGAGGTAAATTTCACACAATGCACACTCGTTATCGTTCTCATCAGGAGAAAGATAATCGACATTATATAGTTGTTTGGCTTTACTTAAATTAAACAATTTCTTCACAAACATACTGGTTTTCATTTGTTTTCCCTCCTCTTTAAGAGGAGCACGTCATCCCCTTCTCAAAACGAAATATAATTGCTTTATTTTATTATATCTTACTCTTTTTTTTTTGCAATCATAAAATCACAAAAACTTTTATATGACCTATCCCCAAAAACTAGACCGTATTAGGTTGAAAGAATAAATACAATTACTACCCCCTCGATGCGTGGGCATACCAGAGAGGAGTCAGGTTAAGCTTTATCAGGCCCGGCAAGCCAGGCGACAACCCGTTTATTGAGAGTTTTGACGGCAGGGTGCGCGATGAATGCCTGAACGAGAACTGGTTTACCAGCCTTGATCAGGCACGCACGATCATCGAGGACTGGCGGATGGATTACAACACCGAACGGCCCCATACGTCGCTCGGGGATCTGGCGCCGGAGGAGTTCGCCAGACAACAAAAACCAGGACTTATGAAACCTGAAATTCTCAACCTGGGATTGGGCTAGTTTTGGGGGATAGGTCAGAGAAGATCATATCTGACGATATATTTAAAGAGACCCAGGAAATACTTGGCAATAACCGTCGAGAAAGAAAGATTGCCGGTACCACAAAACACATAGGCCTTCTAAACAATCTCCTTCGCTGCAAGGCCTGCGATAGCACCATGTACTATGTTTACAGCATGAAAGGCAAGAATAAATATAACTACTACCTCTGTATGAA